>DASQTS010000015.1:0-3098 GCA_035641775.1 Thermoleophilaceae bacterium | reverse complement strand
ACACCCAGGTGACCCGAGTCTGCACTTCGATCCCCCCGCGCCCCTCCGCGTGCAGGGTCCACGGCACCACCACGTGCTCACCGGCTTCGACGAACTCGTGTGGCTCCCAGCGAAGGGACTCCCAGCTGTCCGCGAAGTCGTCGATCCACTTCCGCATCTGATCCAGCTTGTACACGCCATGAAGCGGACCGACGGCCCGCGAGAGGTCGAACTCGAAGTTCGGGGCCGCAGCTTTAAGCGCGGCGTCCCAGTCTCCGCGGTTCATCGCATCGATAGCGCCACGCACGATCTCCACGTTCTCCCGCGACATCGCCTGCTCCTATGTCAAGGCCGGTTCTGAGATCTGGCCAGGCATCTCGACGATCTTCCTCTCATTTTCGAGAGGGAGTTTGTCGACTCTGTGGCGGTGCCGCGCGATCGCCCGCAGGAGCTTGAACACGACCCTGGCCAGGTGGCGCTTCAGGCAGCGAAGCGCCTCGCGCCGGCCCTTGCCCTCGGCCCGCTTGCGCTCCAGGTAGGCGCGCGCCGGGGCGTGCACCCGGGCCTGGGTAGCGGCGATCCGGTGCAGGGCGAGGTTGAGCTGGCGGTTGCCCCTGCGGTTGAGGCGATGGCGCCGCTGGCGCCCCGAGGAGGCGTCGAGGGGGGCGACGCCGGCGAGCATCGCCAGCTTGGCGTCGCTCGAGAAGCGCTCCACCCCCGCGACCTCGGCCAGCAGCTTGGCCGCGGTGAGCGTGCCGCAGCCCGGCAGCTCGAGCAGCGCCGGCGCCTCGGCCCGAACCAGACCTCCGAGCTCCGCCTCGGTCGCCTTGATCTCGCGGGCGAGGCCCTTCAGGCGGCGCAGCTGGTGGCGGCAGATCCGCGCCCTGACGCCCTCGCCGAGGCGGGCCAGACGGCGAGCGAGGCGCTCCATCCAGGCCGTGCGATCGAGCCGCCCGCGAGCGATCTCGAGCTCCGGGTCGAGCTCGTGCAGGTGCCAGCGCAGGCGGTTGTTGATCCGGGTCGCCTCGGCCACCAGGTCCTCGCGGTGGTCGAGCAGGAGCTTCGCCTCGAGCTCGGCGCTGGCGAGCCGGGCCGCGGGGAGGTCGGGCTCGCGCAGCGCCGCGCGGGCCACCGCGAGCGCGTCGATCGCGTCGGACTTGCCGAATCTGCGGGCGGCCTTGCGGGTCTTTCCCATCAGCTTCGGCGGGACCCGCACCACGCGCTCGCCGCTTCCGATCAGGAAGCGCTCCACGCGTCCGGAGACGTGGCGGCAGTCCTCGAGCGCGAAGAGGCGATCCTCGCCCAGGCCGCGGGCCCAGGCGACCAGCTCCTCGTGGCCGCGCTCGCGGGCGCTAACGGTCAGCTCGCCGCGAAGCTCGCCGGTCTGCGAGGCGACCGCGGCGGCCGTGTGGGTCGCTTTGTGGGGGTCGATCCCGATTACGATCATCTGGTCCCCTTTCGGGCTTTCGAGTGGCAGAAAGGCGGACCGCCAGCGGACAGACCTTGGTGGGGGCTTCTAGCCAAGCTCCTATTGGGTCACGCTGGCGTTCCTCGGCGCGGGGCGGGCGACAGAACGATGTGCGGTCAGCCTCGACGGCGACAGCGCAGTATTGGGTCAACCCGCCACCGCGACGAGGCTATGCCGGAGGGTCGACGTCACTTCGCCGCCGTCCGAGGCGAGGATGGCACCAAGCCCGCAGTATCTCGCGACAGTCACGCTGGAGTCGCTTGGTCGAGCGCAACTACGGAGGCGACGGAGGAGGGGCGACCCCTGCCGCGCGCTTCGCCTCGTCGGGCGCCGGATAGCCGACAGCCGAAGCGATCTTCCCACGCCTGACCGTGACCACCGCGCCCCACATCCGGTCGAGCTCGAGCCCGGTGTATCGAGCGTGCCCCGTCATGCGCTGCACGACCACACCCGTTCGTCACCGACATCGATGATCTCCTCGACTTGGAAGAGCCGCACGTCCACACCCACGTCCGTATCGTGGGCCTCCTTCCACCAGCGTCGGAGGCCGTCGTGACCGCGATAGGGGCCGGGGTTTAGCGACTCGGACCAGTTGCGAATCTCGATCTCTGGATCGCAGAGCTCAGGAGAGACCTCGCGCACATTGAGCCCGTCGCTCGGACGGGCCATGACGGTGATCGCGCCGAGGGCTGGTGACGAGGCCGAGCTCAGGGGACTAAGCGTGATGGAAGAAGCCAAAGCCGGCGCGTGTTCGTGCCAGGGAGTGGCGAGGCACTATTCGTGCGAGCTCGTCCCGATAGACGAACTGGAGCAGTTGGCGCTCGGTTATGGAAGCGTCGTCGGGAGAGCCTGCGTCCGCCTGACAGCGAAGTGCCCGTGGCGGGCACCGACGATTTCAGTGACGAATTCGAGTTCTTCCGTCGCGAAGAACCCGAGCTGGGCCGGACGACGAGCCGACCGCGCTAGGCCTTGACCTCGCTCCTTGGCTCGACCTTCACGATCTGCCACGTCTCGGTGGTGCCGCAGCTCGCGCAGGTCCAGTCGAGCGTCGGCAAGTCGCGAATCGGTGTGCCCGGGTGTGACTCGTCCGGGTGATCGAGCTTGACGATCTGCCACGTCTCGTTAGTGGCGCACTGCGGGCAAGTCCAATCGAGAGTTGTGACCTGATGCATCCGCTTTCCTCCTTCACGGGTGAAGCCTTCCCAAGAATGACAGCCGGCGGCCCGATCCGTTACACGGCACGCGGCCTGCGGCGCGGGCCGGCGTTGCCTCGCCGCCGCTCACGCCACCGCGAGCTGCTCTTCTACCGGCTGCTGGAGGGCGCCGTGCCCACTGATCCCCACCCCTACGGAGTCCTCACGAGCAAATCCGCCGGTTGACGAGGCTCAGAGCCAAATCGGGGGAGCGAAGCGGATAGCCCACTCCCATGAAAGGAGGCGTCTCCGCGGAGGCGGTTGTCGCTACCGCAAGGGACTGCCATGAAGAAGGGCCTCCCGGTGACACGCTTGTCGTGTCCACCGAAAACGAGCACCAAGGAGGCCCGCTCACATGTTGCACGCTGGACTCGACCTCAGTCGGAAGAAGATCGACATCTGCCTGCTCTCCGAGGGGGGTGAGCATCTCGACCAGCTCGCCGTCGCGCCCGACGTCG
>DASQTS010000014.1:0-5814 GCA_035641775.1 Thermoleophilaceae bacterium | reverse complement strand
CCGTGGTGCCCTCCGCCGGGCTGATGCGCTGGGAGGACGGTTTTACCTGGGTGACCCTGCCCAGCGAGAGCGAAGAGGCCTACGCGAAGCTCACAGCCGGGCTCACCCCCCGCCCGGCGAGGACGCTTCCGGGCGTGGGCGTGGACGCCAAGCTGGGGGCCGCCCGCGTCGATGAGGTCGTCTGCCCCGCCTGCGCGGCCACCCCGGAGCCGGCGAGCGACGGCTCGAACGTTTGGATCGTCGCGCTGGGCGGCGGCGTGCTAGCGGCGCTCATGGCGGGCTTGCTGCTCAGGGTCCGCCACCGTCGCGCGTCGACGCCGCCAGCGGCGCCCGAGGCACCCGGAGCAGCGTGACGAACCGGCCGCCTCCGGTCGTCCTCCCGGCGGCCATCGCCCTGAAACTTCGCCGCCTTAAGGCGTGCGCGACCCCGAACCGGTAGCGGTGGTCGGAAGTTCGGTTCGCTCCGGACCCACTGGGTACCGAGTTGGTTGTATATGCCACCTCCCTTCGCAGATCCCCCCGAAGAGCCAACCCGCCCGCTGCCGCCCACTACCCCGGCTCCGGCCGGGCCGGTCTACGAGCGCGAGGTCGCCGCGCCCGTAGAGGACCCGTACCGCACGGAGATCCTCCTGGACCGACTGCGGTCGCTGCGCACCGCTTTGGCGATGGTCGGGGTGATCGCCATCGCGGCGCTCGCCGTGGCGGTTTACACGGTGCTCACCATGGAGGAGGAAAGCGACGCGGGCGGGGGCGCGAGCCGCCAGCAGGTCGCCGACCTGGACGACCGCGTCGACGCGTTGGAGGCCGAGGTCGAGGCCGCAGCGACGAAGGACGACGTCAACCAGCTCACCGGCGACGTGCAGGCCCTGAGCGACCGCGTCGACCAAGTCGCCCAGCAGGCGCGGGCGGCGGCCACAAGCGACAACAGCGGCACGGACGAGCAGGCGCGCGCGTCGATCGACCAGCTCAACCAGAGCCTCACGGACCTCGACGCACGCCTGCGCGAATTGGAGAACCAGGCCCAGCAGCAGCCCTGAAACGCGGGCGGCCGCAGCGGGAGCCGGAGCTATCAGAAACGCCGTTGAGGGGCGCCCATCAGGACAGCTCGCCGCCGCTCTCGTCGACCACCGCCGTCACTGCTCGGCGAGCGACGCTGCGCCACTCCTCCTGCTCGACTTCCGTGATCTGATCCCACGTGAGCATCTCCCCGCCGTGCCAGGTGGCGTCGGCGCGTCGAAGGGCATCCGCGAGCCGGTCGAGTGCACTCGTTGTCCTGGCAAATAGCATCCGTGCCTCCGCGAGAGGCGGCCGTGCCGAACTCCCGTCCCCACAGAAGGTTTATCCGGTCGCGACTTCTCGAAACGGCTTCGCGACGAGCGCGGAGTCGGAGCGGTTCGCACGGATATGCCCGGGTAGTCCGGGGGACAGCAACGATGCGGAGGAGCTCCACATGAGACGACAGGACGTAGCCAGGTACGCGGCGCTCGGCATCGCCGGGAGCCGAGTCGCAATGGGCACCGCAATGGTCGCGGCCCCGCGCCCGCTCGCCTTCGCGTTCGCCGGCCGCGACGGCCGCCACACGGGCACACAGTTGATCACCCGCGCGGCGGGCGGGCGCGAGGCCGCGCTGGGGGCCGCCGCCGCGATCGCGCTCGCCCGCGGCCGCGACGCCCGCCTGTGGACCGCCGCGCAGCTCGGCGCGGACCTGACCGACCTCGCCGCGACGGCGGCGGTGGGCGACGCACTGTCGCGCGAACGGCGCCGGGTGCTGCTCGGTATGGCGGCGAGCGCGTCGGCGGTGCTTGCGGCTGCGTTCGTCGCGCTCGGCGGCTCACGGGACGAAGGCAACCTCGCCGGCGAGGCGGAGCAGAGGATCTCGTCGGGCAATACAGCGGAGGGCATGGGCTCCGTCGTGATGAGCGGCGAGAGCCAGGACGACCCGGGGAGCGCCGCATCCCAGCGGTAGCCCGGCGAATGTGACAATCCCCTAGGGCCGCTCTACCCCAAGCCCGAGCGCATGGTCGTCCGGAGCACGGCGCCGCCGCCACATCGGAGCACGCTCGCGCGGAAATGAGCCCGCGAGCGCCTTTCGCCAGACCGCTCGTGTGAGAGCCGCGGTCCGCTCCCACGACATGCGCTCGGCGCGCTCGCGGCCCATCCCGGCGAGGTCGACGCGTTCCGCCGCGCTCGACAACACGCGGGAGAGTACGAACGCGAGCGCGTCGACATCGTCGGGGCGGCCGTAGACAAGGCCGGCGTCGCCCACGACCTCGGCCAGCGCGCCGCCCGACGACACGATCACCGGACACCCGCAGGCCATCGCCTCGAGGGGCGTGAGCCCGAAGCCCTCGTGGCGGGAGGGCTGCACGAGTCCCAGAGCGCCGGAATACCAGGCCACCAGCTCCTCGTGGGAGACGCGGCCCGTGAACACGACATGCTGCAGGGCCCCGGTGGCAACCGCGTGCGCCCTCGTCGCCTCACGGAAGGGCGCCTCGGACCCGCCGGCGTCGCCCACCTTGACCAGCTTCAGCCCCGGGTGCAGGTCCCGGACGCGCGTGAAGGCCTCGAACAGCGTGCGCAGGTTTTTTCGCGGCTGCTCGGAGCCGACGTAGAGCACGTATGGGTCGGGTAGGAGGCGGCGTCCGACACTCCTGAACGAGTCGGCGTCGACGCCTTCGGGCACCACGGCGATGCGCTCGGCGGGGATCCCAAGGAGGCGTATCAGCTCACGCTTCGTGTGCTCGGACACCGCGATCAGAGCATCGGCGTGGCGCAGCCCGTGTGCGTCGGCGCGAAGGAGCAAGCGGTCGCGCCGGTTGGGCCGGTGGATCAGCGGCTCGCCGCCGTCGCGCTCGACCGCGTCGCGGTGGCGCATCAGGTCGTGGACCGTCACCACGTAGCGCGAGCCCGTGAGCGGCGCGTAGCGCGCCAGATGGTGGCTCGTCAGGTGGAGCAGCGGCGCGCGCAGTGCGCGCAGGCGCCTGACGACCGCGGCGTCCTCGGCGAGACCGCGCAGCGAGTGCATGCCGAGCAGCCCGTGGCCGAAGTTCCCGGAGCAGCCGTGCACCAGCATGGCCGGGGCATCGATGCAGGCAGACAGCGATCGCGCGTATCCCGCTAGGGATCCGTTGCCATCGGGGGCGACGATGACGACGCTGTCCGAGCTCAACTTGGCGCTCCGGTACCCCCGGCGCTACGGCTGAAAACCGAGGCCCTGCTCCAGCAGGGCACGAGGTCCATCGTCCACCAGTCGCACCGCGTCCGCCTCGCTCGCCCCGCTCTCGATCGCGAGTTCGCGCCCCAGCCGCAGCGTGTACGGCCGGCCGGGCGGATGGGCGTCTGTGGCGAGCGCGTCGGGGAGTCCCGTGCGCAGGAGGCGGCGTGCCGCGTCCTCGCGCTCGGGTGACTCCGCGCCAGTCAGCGGCCCCACGTTCATCTGGATGCGCGCGCCGCGCTCCACCTGTTCATGGAGAACGGGGATCGTGGCGCGGAAACTGGAGGCACGCTCCGGGTGCGCCAGCAGTGCCGCGAACCCGCGCCGCCGCAGTTCCTCGACCCCCTGGAGCAGGTCCTCACCGAGGCCGCGGAACGGGACCTCGAGCAGCACCCAGCGCCGCCCCTGGGGGCCATGCGCGATCAGGTCGAGGTGCTCATCCGACAGTGAAGGGAGCGAGAACGGCTTGAGCTCCCCGCCGCACTCCACGCCCAGCTCGATCCCCTCCTCGGCGAGCGCCCCGCGCACCTCCCGCACGCGCTCAGGCAGCTCGCCGACGTCGACATGCTCCACGTGCGGCGTGGCCACGATCGTCTCAGTGCCCTCGCGGACGGCCGTCCGCGCATAGTCGAGCGTCTCGTCGAGCGTCGCCGGTCCGTCGTCGACCCCGGGCAGGAGGTGGCAGTGGAGGTCGATCACCGTGCGAAGCCGGCGGCCACGCACAGCTCGTCGTACAAGATGGCGGCTTCGCCGCGAGGCTCACCCAGCGGCCGCGAGCGGTGGAGTGCTTCGTCGGCGAGCCCTGGATCGAGCCGCGCACCGAGCGCCTCGCCGAGCCGCCAGACAGCTGTGCCGTCGAGCAGCTGCTCGTAGTGGACGAAGAGCCAGTCGCCGCGGTGGCGATACCGGCCGACCACGCGGCGGTAGGCCGCCTTCCAAATCTCGACTGCGGCGTCCACGCTCACCCTTAGGTCGCCGTACCTAACCTCGCGAGCGATGCTCGCGGCCGTGGCGAGCGGGTGTCGGAAGACGCACACGAAGAGCGCGTCGGGAAACAGCGGCCGCCAACTCTCGAGCGTGTAGGCGAAGCGCGGGTCCTTGCAGCAGAACGGGGAGCGCGGGAGCTCTGCCGCCATCGCGTCCCGCAGCTCCGGCGGGGACTCGAGCTCGAGCTCATGCGGCAGAACAGCGAGCCAGCGCTCGCCGTCGCGGAGCGGCCGGCTGTAGCCCTCGGCGCACAGCAGAGCGCCGTCATGCGGCGCGAGCAGCGCCTCGTTGAGATCGTTCACGCCCCGAGCCTCGAAGAAGCCGGTCGGGCCACCGGCGTCGGCCGGGAGCAGGTCTTTGCCGCAGTCGTAGCCCGCGCGGCTGAGGAGCCCGGCCGCGAGGCTGGTCCCGCTGCGGCCGCACCCGACCACAACGCAGTCGCGCATCGCCCTACGCGGCGACTGCGGGAACGTGCTGCGGCGCGGGACTCGCTGCGGGTGCCGCCGTCTCGGCTGCCGTCTCGGCCATGAGCGCACGCGCTCGTGCCAGCCCCGCTTCCACCTGGCCGGCAGGCAGGCGGCCCGAGAGGAAGGAGGTGAGGACGCGCTGCTCCGCCGCGCTGAGGCGGTGAACGAGAACGGGGGCAGGACTCCTTGCCATCACCTGGGTGTTCTTCTTCCCCCGCGGCCCTCCTGCAAAACGAAACAGCGCCTCTAATGTTGGACTGCTATGAGGACCTTCTGGCGCTTGCTTGGCTTCCTGCGGCCGTACCGCCGCGGCGTCACCGTCTCGTTCGTCCTCGCCGCGGCGGCGATGGGCGTCAGCGTCCTGATCCCCTACCTCGTCGGCCGCACGGTCGACGACATCCGCGGCGACGCTGCCGACCTGGAGCTGCTGGCCCTCGCCGTCGCCGGCGCGGGGCTGCTGCGGCTCGCGTTCAGTATCTCCCGCCGGATCGTGGCGGGCCGCGTGTCGCTCGGGGTGGAATACGACCTGCGCAACCGGATGTACCACCACCTGCAGTCGCTCGAGCTCGCGTTCTTCGACGGTCAGCAGACCGGCCAGCTGATGTCGCGGGCGACCGTGGATCTTCAGTCGGTCCGGTTCTTCCTCGGCTACGGCCTGATCTTCCTGCTGCAGTCGGCGATCACGATCGTGATCGCGGCCGCCGTGATGCTCGCGCTCGACCCACGCCTCGCGGCGGTGGCGCTCGCCCCCACCCCATTCGTCATCTGGATCGCTTTCCGCTACGGCCAGCGCAACCGCCCGGCGACCCAGGAGGTCCAGCAGCGGATCGCGGAGCTCACGGCGGAGGCCGAGGAGAACATCGGCGGCGTGCGCGTGGTCAAGGCGTTCGCGCAGGAGCAGCGCCAGCTGCGGCGGTTCAGCAAGGCGGTCGCGCGCGTGTTCGACCAGTCGATGGTGTCCACCCGCCTGCGCGCGTTCTACTCGCCGTTCATCGGCTTCCTCCCGCAGCTCGGCCTGGCCGCGCTGCTGCTGGTGGGCGGCAAGCAGGCGATCGACGGCAACATCACCGTCGGCGAGTTCATCGCGTTCTACGGCTACGTCCTCATGTTGACCGGCCCGATGCGCTGGCTCGGGATGGCGCTCGG
>DASQTS010000013.1:0-17190 GCA_035641775.1 Thermoleophilaceae bacterium | reverse complement strand
GGTGGCCACCGCCTCGAGCACGGACTCGTAGACCGCGCGCGACGCCGTCTCGCAGCCCTCGTGCCCGAGCTCGCCGGCGTAGTGCAGCAGCGCAGCGGCCGCGAGGATCATCGCCATCGGGTTTGCGATGTCCTTGCCCTTCAGCGCGGGCGCTGTGCCGTGCGGCGCCTCCGCCATCACCGCGCGCGCGTCGTAGTTCTCGTCGAACGCCAGCAGCACCGACTCCGCGCCCGCGATCGAGCCGAACATGGGCATGACGAGGTCGGACAGGCAGTCGCCGTCGCGGTTCAGCGCGGGGATCACGAGCGGAGCGTCGGCGCCACCGCTGATCAGCCCGGCGTAGGTGGCGTCGATCAGGACGGGGTTGTAGGGCACGTCCGGATGGCGCTCGGAGGCCTCGTCCATCTCCTCCTTCAGCATGCCCTCGTAGACGGGGCTCACCGTCCACTTCGGCCCGCCGTACACGCGCCCGTGGATGCGCGACGCCGTGCGGAAGCTGTACTCCGCCACCGCCCGGCAGACGCTGCGGGAGATGCGCTCGGTCCGGAACGCAATCTCGTCGCCGTCCTGCTCCTCGCGGCGCTCCTCGGCGCCGTACGCGTCGCCAACCGCCATCCGCACGACCGCGATCGGGTAGTGCACGCCCGCGACCGGGGTCACGCCCGGGATCCGGCGGCCGGTGCGGATGATCACCTTGCCGTCGATCGCCTCGCGGAGCAGCCGGTTGGGGCTGCCCACGTCGTCCTTGCCCTCGGGCGTGATGGTGGCCGCCTTCAGGCCGAAGCGCGCCTCGCGCATCGCCTCGGCGGCCTTCGCCACCACCTCGTTGTTCGTGCTCCGCCGGTTCTCGAGCGAGAGGTCGTAGTGCTCCAGCTCCACCGGAACCTTCAGGACGGCAGGGTCGAGCACGCGGAGCGACTGCTCGAGCAGCTCCTGGCCGGTCTCGTCCCCCTCGAGCACGATAATTCGCAGCGGGTCTGGCATGGGCGCGGAATCTACCGACACCTGCTCGTGGTGCGGCAACGCGGTCGAACGTGAGGACGGCTGGCGGGCGCAGGAGGTCCCGGGAGCGCGAAAGGCGGTCTTCTGCCGACTCGAGCACGTGTTCCCCTGGAAGGTCCAGGGGCCGCACTGGGAGCCCGGTGAGATCGAGGAGCCAAGCGGCATCACGGACTCGCTCGACGCATGCGCCCACTGCGGCGAGCCGCTCGGCGATGTGCGGGTGGTGCTGATCCGCCACCGCGGCGAGCACCGCATCCCCGACGCGTTCTGCTCGGTCGATCACATGGCCGAGTGGGCGAAGGCCGGCGGGCGCTGGGCGTAGTCGCCTAGTCGGGGAGCTGCGGTAGGCGCGGATGCTCATCGTGGTCGAGCAGCACCGCGCGCGTGATCGCCTCGGCGCCGAAGCGCTCGCGCAGATCGTCGAGCGTCGCGTCCAGGGCGGCGGCGCGGCCGCCGTCGAGCGCCAGCTGTGGCGCACCCGCGTCCTCGATGTTCGTGAGCGCCACGCCCACGAGGGTGATTCCGCGCTCGGCGATCAGCGGGCGGGCGGCGTCGACTAGGTCGCGGGCCGCGGCGAGGATGCGCGGGGTCTCGTCGGTCGCCTCGAGCAGCGTGTGCGAGCGGGTGGCGCGCGCGAAGTCGTCGAAGCGCAGGCGCAGCACCACCGTGCGGCAGACCCTGTGCGCCTTCCGCATCCGCCCGCAAACCCGGTCCACGAGTGCCACCAGCGTTGCGTCCACCTGCTCCGGCGCGCGTGAGCGGCGGCCCAGCGCGTGCTGGGCGCCGATCGAGCGCCGGCGCCTGCGGCGCTCCACACGCCTCGGGTCGCGCGCGTGCGCGAGCGCGTGCAGGTGCCTGGCCGCAGCGGGGCCGAGCAGCTCGGCCAGCGAGCGCCTCGACACCTCCGCGACCTGTCCGACCGTATGAAGCCCGGCGTCCCGCAGCCGCTCCGAGGTGACCGGGCCGACTCCCCACAACCGCTCCACCGGCAGCGGATGGAGAAAGTCGAGCTCGCCGCCGAGGGGCACTTCGAGTACCCCGTCCGGCTTGGCCACCGCGCTCGCGACCTTGGCGAGGAACTTCGTGGGCGCCACGCCCACGCTGACCGGGAGCCCGACCTCCTCGCGCACGCGCGCCCGCAGGCTCCGCGCGATCTCCACGGGCGTCCCCGCGAAGTGCTCCATGCCGCGCACGTCGAGGAATGCCTCGTCGATCGAGAGCGCCTCCACCGTGGGCGCGGTGTCCTCGAAGATCGCCATGACCGCCTTGCTGGCCTCGACGTAGGCGTCGAACCGGCACGGAACAACCACGGCGTCAGGGCACAGCCTGCGCGCCCGCCCACCGCCCATGCCGCTCTCGACGCCGCACGCCTTCGCCTCGTAGCTGGCGGCGAGCACGACCCCGCCGCCAACGATCACCGGCCGCCCGCGCAGCGAGGGGTCGTCGCGCACCTCCACCGACGCATAGAACGAGTCGAGGTCGGCGTGCAGGACGGACACGAACAGATGTTCGTGCCCGGATAGGACGGAACGGAGCGAAAGTTGTCGCTGCGCACTTGGCACCGCCCGGTGCTTGCGCACTAGGCCGTCGCGCGCGGGCCCAGGCCCAGCTGGTCCGCGCGATCCTCCATAGCGCCGATCACGAACGCCAGATGCTGGTCGAAGTCCACGCCCAGCTCCTCGGCGCCCTCGCGCACCTCCTCGCGGTTCACCCCCGCCGCGAAGCTCGGCTGCCTCAGCTTCTTCTTCACCGACTTCGGCGTCATCCCGTGGATGCCGTCGGGACGCACGTAGGCGCAGGCGCTGATGAAGCCGGATAGCTCGTCCACCGCGTAGAGCGTCTTCGCCATTCGCGTCTCGCGCGGCACGCCGAGGAAGGTCGCGTGGCCGGCCACCGCGTCGATCAGCTCGCGCGGATAGCCCTTCTTCTCGAACAGCTCGAGCGCCTTCCGGGGGTGGCCGGTCCCGAGGTCCGGATAGCGCTCGTAGTCGAGGTCGTGGAGCAGCCCGGTCACGCCGTAGAGCTCCTCGTCCTCGCCGAACTCCCGCGCGTAGGCGCGCATGGCGGCCTCCACGCCGAGCATGTGCTTGCGGAGCGACTCGGACTCCGTCCACTCGTAGACGAGAGACCAGGCTTCTTCACGGCTGGGAGCGGCCATGCGCGGCAGAGGGTATCCGGCGAGGCGTCCGAAACTCTGGAGGGTGGGACTCGGTAGCCTCACCCGTCTGTCTATGGAGAAGTTCATCATCGAGGGCGGCACGCCCCTCGCGGGCACGATCACTCCCGCCGGCAACAAGAACGCGGCGCTGCCCGGGCTCGCCGCGTGTCTGCTCACGCGGGAAGAGGTCGTGCTCCGCAACATCCCGCGCATCCGCGACGTTGAGGCGATGCTCGAGCTGCTGCGACTCCTCGACGTCAAGGTCGAGTGGCGCGATGAGAACGTCGTGGCGCTCCAAGCGGACGAACTGAGCCACTCGGACGTCGACCGCGACTGGGCCGAGCGCATCCGCGCGTCGTTCCTGCTCGCCGGCCCGCTGCTCGCCCGCCGCGGCCAGGCCGACATGCCGCCGCCCGGCGGCGACGTCATCGGACGCCGCAGGCTGGATCCGCACCTGGACGCCTTCCGCGCGCTCGGGGCGGAGGTGAACGTGGAGCGCAGCTGGTTCCGGCTGTCCGCGCCCGATGGCCTCCACGCCTGCGACTTCTTCATGGACGAGCCCTCGGTCATGGCCACCGAGAACGCCCTCATGGCCGCCGCGCTGACGCCGGGCTCGACCGTGATCCACAACGCCGCGGCCGAGCCGCACGTTCAGGACCTCGCGCGCCTCCTGATGGCGATGGGCGCCCGTATCGAGGGAATCGGATCGAACCTGATGATCGTGCACGGCCAGGAGGAGCTCGGCGGGGCGGACTACTCGATCGGACCGGACTACATCGAGGTGGGCAGCTTCATAGCGCTCGCAGCCTGCACCGGCGGCGAATTGCGCATCCGCGACACGGTGCCCGACGATCTCCGCATGACGCGCCTCGCCTTCGAGCGGCTCGGCTGCCGGATCGACTTCGAGGGCAACGACGTCATCGTGCCGCCCGGCCAGCACCTCCGCATCAAGTCGGACGCGGGCGACGCAATCTCCAAGATCGAGGACGGCCCCTGGCCCGCCTTCCCGGCCGACCTCACCAGCATCGCCGTGGCGATGGCCACGCAGGCCGACGGCCTCATCCTCATCCACGAGAAGATGTTCGAAAACCGGCTCTACTTCGTCGACAAGCTGGTGACGATGGGCGCTCGGGTGATCGTCTGCGACCCGCACCGCGCGGTCGTAAGCGGCCCGAGCCGGCTTCACGGCGAGCGCATGGAGAGCCCGGACATCCGCGCCGGCATGGGGATCCTCATCGCGGCGCTGTGCGCCGAGGGCACCTCGGAGATCGGGAACATCCGTCAGATCGACCGCGGGTACGAGCGGATCGACGAGCGGCTGCGGTCGCTCGGCGCACGCATCGAGCGCGTCGCCGCGGAGCGCGTGCCCGCCTAGGCGCCGGAGCGCGACACCATGAATTTCCCGATTCCTCCGGGCACCCGCGACGTGCTCCCCGAGGAGATGCGGGAGCTGCGCGCGATCGGGGACCGCATCCGTGCCGCCTTCGACGAGGCCGGCTACGGCGAGATCCACACCCCAGCGCTCGAGTACGAGGACGTGCTGCGGCGCGGCGAGGAGCGGGCCGCGGGTGCGCGCTACCGGACCTTCGACGAGCACGGCGCCGTGCTCGCGCTCCGCTCGGACATGACGATCCCGATCGCGCGCGTGGTGGCCACCCGCTACACCGACGCCGAGCCGCCGCTCCGCTTCTCCTACGTCGCGCGCGCATGGCGTGCCACCGACCGCGGCGTCGGCGAGCCGCGCGAGTTCCTTCAGGGCGGCCTGGAGCTGATCGGAGTTCCCGGTGCGGAGGGCGAGGCCGAGGTCGTGGCGCTCACGATCGCGGCACTCGACCGCGCCGGCCTGCGGCGGCACCGCGTCGGCGTGGGGGACGGGGCGCTGTATCGCGGCCTGCTGAGCTCGTTCGGCGTAGACGACCACAAGCACGTGCCCATGCTCGAGGCGCTGTCGAGGCGCGACCTGGTCGACCTCGAGCACCAGGTCGACGCGCTCGGGCTCGGCCCGCAGGATCGCGACCTGCTCGTGCGGCTCCCGCGGCTTCGGGGCGGCGCGGAAATCCTCAGCGATGCGCCCGGGCTGGAGGGTCTGCGGACCCTGTACCGGGAGCTGGAGCAGCGCGGCGTCGCGGACCGGGTGATCTTCGACCTCGGCCTCGTGCGCGAGCTGGGCTACTACACGGGGTCGGTCTTCGAGGTCTATGACCCCGCCGTGGGCTTCACGCTCGGCGGCGGCGGGCGCTACGACGAGCTGATCGGCCGCTTCGGGCGCGACCTGCCGGCGTGCGGGCTGGCGCTCGACGTCCAGCGCGTGCACCTGGCGCAGGCCGCCGAGGAGGCGCTCGGGTGAGCGACCGGCTGACCATCGCGGTCCCGCGCGGAGCGCTCTTCGCCGGGACGCTCGACCTGCTCGACGGCCTCGGGGTCGATACGGCTGAGGTGCGCTCGAACGACCGAAGGCTGCTGTTCCAGGACGTGGGCATCGTGACCATGCGCCCGAGCGACGTGCCGACCTACGTCGAGCACGGCTCCGCGGACATCGGCATCACCGGCAAGGACGTGCTGCTCGAGCAATCGCACCGCAAGGTCTACGAGCTGCTCGACCTCGGCTACGGGGAGTGCGAGATGGTCGTGGCCGCGCTCGACCGTGGCGACCCGATCGCCGACGCGCTACGCCGCCTCGGGCGCGTCCGGGTGGCCACGAAGTATCCGCGCGTGGCGGCCGACCACTTCGCCGCGACCGGTCGCCAAGCCGAGATCGTCGAGGTGAAGGGCTCGGTGGAGCTGGCACCGCTGACCGGCCTGGTAGACGGCATCGTGGACCTGACGGCCACGGGCAAGACGCTCGAGGAGAACAACCTGCGCGTGTTGGAGCGAATCACGACCTGCACCGCCCGCCTGATCGCCAATCCTGTCGCGCACAAGCTCAAGGCCGAGCAGATCGACTCGATCGTGGAGCGGCTGCGCCCGTGAGGGTGGTTCGCGGTCCCGGCGGGCGCAGGGAGCCCGAGCTCACGCTCGCCGAGCCGGTCGCGGCCATCATCGACGAGGTCCGCCGGAGGGGCGATGACGCGGTCCTGGACTTCACCGAGCGCTTCGACCATGCCGAGCTCGGCCCGGGCCAGCTCCGGGTGGACGCGAACGAGCTGGAGGCGTCCGTCGGCGTCCTAGAGCCGGACGTCCTCGCGGGCCTCCGGACCGCGATCGCGAACGTGAAAGCGGTCGCACGAGCGCAGGTTCGAGACGAGACGCTGACGGTCGAGCTCCCCGAGGGCCACACCGTCGATGTCGTGGAGCACCCGGTGCGTCGCGCCGCCGTCTACGTTCCGGGCGGCCGGGCGCCGTACCCGTCGACCGTCGTGATGGGCGCCGTCACCGCGCGCGTCGCCGGCGTGGAGCAGGTGGTGGTGTGCGCCCCGCCCGGCCCGGGCGGCCGGGCGCACCCGGTGATCCTCGCCGCCTGCGTGCTCTGCCAGGTGACCGAGGTCTACCGGATGGGAGGGGCACAGGCGATCGCCGCGCTCGCGTACGGCACGGAATCCGTGCGGCCCGTCGACGTTATCGTCGGCCCGGGTAGCCCGTACGTGCAGGAGGCCAAGAGGCAGGTCGTGGGCCGCGTGGGAATCGACGGCATCGCGGGTCCGAGCGAGCTCGTGGTGATCGCCGCCGCGGGCGCGGATCCGGAGCTGATCGCGCTCGACCTGTTGGCGCAGGCCGAGCATGGACCGGACAGCCCGGTGTGGTGCATATCCCCGGACGCCGGTCTACTCGACGCCGTGGCGGCGGCGCTCGAAGGGGGCCCTGACGGTGAGGCCCGGCTCGTGCAGGCGCGCGATGTGGCGGAGGCGCTGCGATCCGCCGAGGAGATCGCGCCCGAGCACCTCGAGCTGGTGGGCGACGAGGCGGAGGCGCTCGCCGACCGGGTCCGCAACGCCGGCTGCCTGTTCGTCGGCCCCGGCGGCGCCACCGCATTCGGCGACTACGTAGCCGGGTCGAATCACGTGCTGCCCACCGGCGGAGCCGCGCGGTTCCAGTCGGCGCTCTCGCCCGCGACCTTCCGGCGCCGCCTCTCCCGCGTATCCTTGCCGCCCGAGGCGGCTGCCCGCCTCGCGCCCCACGGCGCCGCGCTGGCGCGGGCCGAGGGCTTCCCCCTGCACGCAGAATCGATGGAGCGCCGCGCGTGAGCCGCACCTCGCAGATCCACCGTACGACGGGTGAGACCGACGTCCGGCTTTCGCTGGAGCTCGACGGCGCGGGCGGCGGCGAGCGCGCGACCAACGTGGGCTTCTTCGACCACCTGCTGGACGCGGTCGCGCGGCACGGGCTCTTCGACCTCGACGTGAGCGTGGACGGCGACCTCGAGACCGGGCCTCACCACACCGTGGAGGACACCGGGATCGCCCTCGGGCAGGCGCTCGACGAGGCGCTCGGCGACCGCGCCGGGATCCGCCGGTTCGGGCACGCCGTCCTGCC
The DNA here is from genome assembly GCA_035641775.1 of Thermoleophilaceae bacterium. Classification (GTDB taxonomy): domain Bacteria; phylum Actinomycetota; class Thermoleophilia; order Solirubrobacterales; family Thermoleophilaceae; genus JACVRW01. The sequence goes on along the minus strand of DASQTS010000013.1, from coordinate 9,560 downwards.
GATGGACGAGGCGCGCGCGTCGGCGGCGATCGACATCTCGGGCCGTCCGTTCACGCTGTTCGAGGGCGAGTTCCCGGCGGTCCGCGTCGGCGAATTCGACACCGACCTCGCGGAGGAGTTCCTCCGCGCGGTGGCCGGCGCGGCGAAGCTCACCCTCCATGTGCGCGTGGAGGCCGGCACGAATGCTCACCACATGGTCGAGGCGTCGTTCAAGGCGTTCGCGCGGGCGCTCCGCGTGGCGGTGGAGCTCGACGACCGCGTCGAGGGCGTGCCCTCGACGAAGGGCGTCCTTTGACGCGCATCGCGATCCTCGACTACGGGATGGGGAACCTGCGCTCGGTCGGCAAGGCGCTCGAGCGTGTGGGGGCCGAGCCGTACCTGACGAGCGATCACGCGCGCGTGCGCGACGCCGACGGCATCGTGCTGCCCGGCGTGGGGGCGATGCCGAAGGCTATGGCGCGCGTGCGCGAGCGGGGCCTCGACCGGCTCCTGCGCGAGCGCGTGGAGGCATCGGTGCCCGTGATCGGTCTCTGCATGGGCATGCAGCTGCTGTTCGACTCCACCACCGAGCTCGGCGGCGCCGAGGGGATCGGCCTGCTGCACGGGCCGGTCGAGGCACTCGACGCACATGGCCTGAAGGTCCCCCAGATCGGCTGGAACCCGGTGAGCTGGCGGCGCTCGAGTCCGCTGAACCAGGGCCTGCCCGCGCCGTGCGCCTTCTACCACGCGAACTCGTTCGCGCCGCGGCCGGCGGAGGACGACGCCGTGCTCGGCACGGCCGAGTACGGCAGCGAGTTCGTGAGCGTGGTGGAGCAGGCGCCGGTGTACGGCCTCCAGTCGCATCCAGAGAAGTCCGGCCCGGACGGGCTGCGCCTCCTGGAGAACTTCGTGTCGCTCGCTGCCGTTGCGCAAGCCGCGGGCGGTGCCCGCGGCGCAGCGACGTGATCTCGCGATGATCCTGCTCCCGGCGGTGGACATCCGCGACGGCAAGGCGGTCCGGCTGCGCCAGGGCGACTTCGACGACGAGACCGTCTACGCCGACGACCCGCTCGAGGCCGCGCGCTCGTTCGTGGAGGAGGGCGCGCGTTTCCTGCACGTCGTGGACCTCGACGGCGCGCGCGAGGGCGAGCCGGCGAACCTCCACCACGTTGAGCGGATCACCTCCGAGCTGGACGTGCCGGTGGAGCTGGGCGGAGGCCTCCGCTCGATCGCGTCGATACGGCGCGCGCTTGCGGCGGGCGCGTCGCGCGTCGTGCTCGGCACGGCCGCGTTCACGGACCCTGACCTGCTCGACGAGGCGCTCAGCGCCTTCACGTCGCGCATCCTCGTGGGCGTCGACGTCCGCGGCGGAATGGTGTCCGTGGCCGGCTGGACGCGCGAGACGCAGATGCGTGGGGAGGACGCGATCAGGCGCCTTCAGGCGCAGGGTGCCACGCGCTTCGCCTACACGAACGTGGACCGCGACGGGATGCTCGAGGGCCCGGACCTCGACGAGATCAGGCGTGTCTCCCTCGCGGTGCGCGGCCGCTTTCTCTACTCCGGCGGGATCGGCTCGATCGACGACCTGCGCGCGCTGCGGTCGCTGCGGCTCGTGAACCTGGCCGGCGTGATCTCCGGCAGGGCGCTCTACGAGCGCCGCTTCGGCGTGCGCGAGGGCCAGGAGGCGCTCGAGGCCTGATGCTGCTTCGCCGCGTGATTCCCTGCCTCGACGTCGACAAGGGCCGCGTGGTGAAGGGCGTGGAGTTCGTGAACCTGCGCGACGCGGGCGACCCGGTCGAGCTGGCCGTGCGCTACCAGGATGAGGGCGCGGACGAGATCGTGTTCCTCGACATCACCGCGTCGCATGAGAAGCGCGAGACGGTGGCCGAGCTTGCGCGCCGCTGCGCCGACGACGTGTTCATCCCGTTCACGATCGGCGGGGGTGTGCGGGCCGTGGAGGACGCCCAGGCCGTGCTCGACGCGGGCGCGGACAAGGTCTCCGTGAACTCGGCCGCCGTGGCCCGGCCCGAGCTGCTCACGGAGCTGGCGGAGGTGTTCGGCGCCCAGTGCGTGGTGCTGGCGATCGACGCGCGCCGGGAGGAGGAGGGCTCGTACGGCGTCTATGTGAACGGCGGCCGCACCCCGGTGGGCCGAGACGCGATCGAGTGGGCGCGCGAGGGCGTCGAGCGCGGCGCGGGGGAGATCCTTCTCACGAGCATGGACCGCGACGGAACGGAGGACGGCTACGAGCTCGAGCTGACGCGCGCGGTCTCGGACGCGGTGGACGTGCCCGTGATCGCCTCAGGAGGCGCGGGCTCGCTCGACCACCTCGTGGACGCCGTGGAACGGGGCGGCGCCGACGCCGTCCTGTGCGCCTCGATCTTCCACTACGGTCAGCACACGGTGCGCGAGGCGAAGGAACGGATGCGCGAGGCGGGCATTCCGGTCCGGCTCTGATGGAAGCGCGGCGGAACGAGCTGCGGGAGCGCGTGCGGCGCGTGCCCGGCATGGAGCGGCTCCTGCCGGCGCTCGAGGGGCTGCCGCCGGCCTATCTCGTGGGTGGGGCGGTACGCGACCTCCTGCTCGACGCAAAAACGCGGGACATCGACATCGCCGTCGAGGGCGACGCCCGCTCGGCGGCCCGAGCGGTGGCGGACCGGCTGGGCGGCCAGGTCCGGGAGTACGAGCGGTTCGGCACCGCGGACGTCCTCATGCCCGACCACACGATCTATCACCTCGCGACCACCAGGGAGGAGACCTACGAGGCACCCGGCGCGCTGCCCACCGTGACGCCGGCTTCGCTCGCGGAGGACCTTCGCCGCCGGGACTTCACCGTGAACACGCTCGCCGTCGGGCTCACCGGGGACGACCTCGGGCACCTGTACGACCCCTTCGGCGGCCTCGCCGACCTCGAGTCCCAGGCCATCCGAGTCCTCCACGACCGCAGCTTCCTCGACGATCCCACGCGCCTCCTGCGAGCCGTCCGCTACGCGACCCGGCTCGAGTTCGGGCTCGATCCCGAGACCGAGCGCCTTGCCCGCGAGGCGGTGGCCGCGGACGCCCTCTCGACGGTTTCCGGCAAGCGAATCCGGGCCGACCTCATGAAGCTGCTCTGCGAGCCGGAGGTGGCGCGGGCGGTCGAGGGCATGCGCGAGCTGGAGATCCACAGCGCGCTCCATCCGCAGCTGGACCCCGACCCCGAGCTGGTGGCGTCCGCCACACTGGGCGCGGCCGCGATCGGCGCGGACCGCGGCGTGGCAGCGCTCGCGGCGCTCGTCGAGAGTGCGCCCACCGAGCTCGACATGTGGCTCGCTGACCTGAATCTGCCGGCGGAGGAGCGCGATGCCGCCTCGCGGGCCGCGCGCGTGGCGCCGCGAATCGCGAGCGCGCTGCGCGAGCGTGAGCACACGCCGTCGGAGCTCCGCGCGCTGCTCGGGCGCGAGCCGCTGGAGGCGCTGGCGCTGGCGCTCGCGCTGAGGGCGCCCGCGGAGCCCGTGCTGAAGTGGGTCACCTCCCTGCGGCCGGTGCAGCTCGAGATCTCTGGGGCGGACCTGCTGGCGGCCGGCGTGCCGGAAGGCCCCGCGGTCGGCCGAGCGCTCGACGAGACGCTCAACCGCAAGCTGGACGGCCTGGTGTCGGGACGCGAAGTGGAGCTCGAGACCGCGCTGCTGCTCGCCCGGGAGCACGCGCAATGAGGCTGCCGAACGCGTCGGTCACGTTCACGACGCGCAAGGGCGGGGTGAGCGACGGGCCGTACGAGTCGCTCAACCTCGGGATCCTCACGGACGACGACCCGCAGCGCGTGACCGAGAACCGGCAGCGCGCCGCGCTGGCGGCGGGGGTGGCTCCCCCGCGGATCGCCATGGGGTGGCAGGTGCATGGGACCGCACTGAAGGAGTGGGACTCGCCGCCTGTGGACCTCGCATATGCGGAGCCCGGCGGCAAGGATCTGGAGCGCGTGGACGGGCACCTTACGCGCGAGCGCGCTGTCGGGCTGCTGGTGCTCGTGGCCGACTGCTATCCGGTGGCGCTCTCGGATGGCGAGCAGGTGGCGATGCTCCACTGCGGGTGGCGGCCTCTGGCGGGCGGAATCGTCGAGAAGGCAGTGGAGCGGTTCGGCTCGGTCCCGGCGGCGGCCGTCGGCCCCGGCATCGGCGGCTGCTGCTACGAGGTCGGCGAGGACGTGCTCGAGGCGTTCTCGGGCATCGAAGGGGCGGCTTCGGGGCGGATGCTCGACCTTCGTCGCGTGATCGCCGCGAAGCTGGCCGCCGCCGGGGTGTCGGACGTCCAGCACGTCGACGCATGCACGAGCTGTTCGCCGGAGCTCTATTTCTCGCATCGCCGCGACAACGGCGTGACCGGCCGCCAGGCGGGCATCATCGTGCGCGATGGACCCTGAGCGCGTACGGAGCAACCTCGAGCGGGTGCGCGAGCAGATCGGCACCGAGATCGAGATCTGCGCCGCGATCAAGTACGTGGAGGCCGGCGACCTGCCCGCGCTCGCGGAGGCCGGCATAGAGCTCGTGGGCGAGAACCGCGCCCAGGAGCTGCGGGCGAAGCAGGAGGCGCATCGCGACCTGTTCACCTGGGACTTCATCGGCCAGCTTCAGAGCCGGAAGGTAAAGGACGTGGCGCCGAACGTGCGCCTGATCCACTCGCTGGCGTCCGAGTCGGCGCTGGCGAAGCTGGAGCAGCATCCGGCGGACGAGGTGCTGATCCAGGTGAACGTCGCCGGCGAAGAGGAGAAGGCGGGCATCGAGCCGGACGAGCTGGGCGAATTCATCGCCCGCTGCCCCGTGCCCGTGACCGGCCTCATGACGATGCCGCCCTTCGTGGAGCGAGCCGAGGACAACCGGCGCCACTTCGCGCGCCTGGCGGAGCTGGCCGCCGAGCACGACCTCTCACGCCTGTCGATGGGGACGACCCAGGACTACGCGGTCGCCGCCGAGGAGGGCGCAACGATCGTGCGCCTCGGCTCGGTCCTCTACGGGGAGTAGCCGACTCGTTCGAGGAAGTCGGCGATCACGTTCGACAGGCGAGCTCCCTGCCATGCCAGCGGAGAGTCGCCCTTGTCCTCTACCACGAGCTCGCCGCGGGGCAGCTTTCGGCAGTACTCCTCCGCCACTCCGAGCGGGTGCAGCCAGTCGGAGTCGTCCTGCGAGCCCACCACGAGCACGGGCACCTCCAGGTCGGAGAGCGCCTCGAGCCCCTTCCACGCGACCGAGGGCGGCAACTCGCGCAGGGCCTGGGCCACGGCCGTCAGGTCCTCGTGGCGCTCCATCCGCTGCCTCGACGCCTCGCGCGCCACGTCGCGCCAGCGCTCCGGCAGGCCGGTGGGCTGCGCGATCTCGACGAACGCATCGATTCCCTTGTCGAGCGCGCCGGCCAGCTTCTCCCAGACATCGCCGTCGGCATTGCCGGTGCGCGCGTAGCCCGTGTAGGCGGGCGTGATCTGCACCAGCGCAGGCACCCGCTCGGGGTTCTCGAGGGTGAACGCCATCGCGGTCGCGGCGCCCATGGAGCTTCCGACGAGCGCCGCTCGTTCCAGGTCGAGATGGTCCAGTACCGCGGCGAGGTCCTCGACGAGGTCCGTGTACTCATAGCGCGGCGCTGGGGAGGAGCGCCCGTGCCCGCGCGCGTCGTAGGAGATCAGGCGGTACCCGCGCTTCACGAGCGCGCGCGAGCCCTGGACCACGTTCCGCCGCGTTGCAGACAGCCCGTGCAGCAGCAACACCGGCGGCCCCTCGCCGAGCGCCTCGCCCTCTAGCGTGATGCTCCCGGCCCCGGGAAGCTGCCGCAGGACCTGGAACTCAGTCGCCTGCACGGCCTGCGGCGTCGATCGCCTGCTGCGGATCCAGGTAGGCCCGCACCCGCCGCGCGAGGCCGTCATCGAACTCGAAGACAAAGGCGACGGGCTGGTTCACGCCGATGCCGCTCCCGCGGCCGCGCGTGTGCAGCTGCCCGAATGCAAGCACGGTCTCGCCGAGGTCGCGCGTCTCCGTCAACTCGACCGTGATGTCCCACACCGTGTGCCACTCGTTCCAGTAGCAGCGCATCTCGTCGGTCCCCCGGTAGACCGCCTCGGCGCCCTCGACGCGGCGGACCACCTCGGAGGACCACACGATCTCGGGGTGAGCCCCCTCGAGCCAGGCATCGACGTCGCCGCGGTTCCACCCTTCGAAGCTTCGGCGCACTGTCTCGACGTTCTGGCTCGACATCGGCGCTGAAGTATCCCTACGCTTCGCCTACAAGGAGTTTCCCGCTTACGCTCGAAACCTCCCGTCGTATGGCGCTTCGCGACACATGGCATCGCACGCTCGTCTACTTCGGCCTGGCCGAGGAGGAGGATCCGCGCTACGAGGCGATTCCGGACCCCGAGCCGGAGGCTGAGCTCGAGGATCGCTACCGAGAGCGGCCCAACGTGCGCCGGCTCCAGCGGCGCCGCCGCGACGAGTTCGACGACATCTTCGCCGACGAGCCCCGCTCCGGTGGGCGCGAGACGCGCGTGCTGCGCCCGGTCGGCGGGAACGGGTCAGGGCGCGGTGGGGACATCCAGGTCCACCTGGTCATCCCGAAGAGCTTCAACGACGCCCAGCAGATCGCCGACCAGTACAAGGACGGCATCCCCGTGATCCTGAACCTCCAGAGCACGGACACGGACCTCTCGAAGCGGCTGATCGACTTCGCCTCCGGCCTGACCTACGCGCTCGACGGTGGCATGCAGCGGATCGCCGACAAGGTCTTCCTGCTCACGCCGCGCAACGTCGAGGTATCTGCGGAGGAACGCGCCCGGCTGATCGAGAAGGGCTTCTTCAACCAGTCTTAGAGCCAGCGCTGGCGCCGGATAGTCTTCCGGCGCGATGAAGCTCGGTCTCATAGGTGCGGGGAACATGGCGTCGGCGCTCGCCCGCGGCATGGGTGAGCCCGTCCTCGTCCACGATGTGGACGAGTCGAAGGCGCGCACGCTTGCGGAGGAGCTCGGGGGCGAGGCCGTCGGCTCGAACGGCGAGCTCGCCGAGCGGGCGGATGCTCTGGTGCTGTGCCACAAGCCGAAGCAGCTGCAGGAGGTCGCAGGGGAGGTCGGCGACCGGGCCAAGGTCGTGGTCTCGATCCTGGCCGCGACGACGACCGCGCAGCTCGAGGACGCGTACCCCGGCGCCTCGATCTACCGCTTCATCCCGAACATGCCGACGGAGGTCAAGCGCGGGGTGCTCTGCTACGTGCCCGGCCCCGGCGCGCAGGACGGCCCGGAGGCCGAGATCCTCGAGTTGTTCGGCCGCACCGGCGCGGTGATCCGGCTGGACGACGAGCCGCTGATCGAGCCGGCGATGGCCCTCATGAGCTGCGGGCCCGCCTTCCTGGCGCTCGTGGCCGAGAGCTTCGCCGACGCCGGCGCCGCGCACGGGCTCGACCCGGACGACGCGATGCGCATGGTGGTCGAGACGATGGGCGGGACGGCCGACTATCTCGCCCGGCACGACTATGACGGGCCCGCGCTCCGCGCGCGCGTGGCGACCCCCGGCGGCACCACCGAGCGCGGCCTGATCACGCTCGAGGAGCGGGGGCTCCGAGAGGTGACGCGCGCCGCCGTCGACGCGGTGGTGCAGGCCACGCGATGACGCTCTACCTCGCGATCACCCGCGACGACGTCGCGGACTACGTCAACACGCTCGTCCTCGTCTACCTCGTCCTGATCTTCATCCGCATTCTCATGAGCTGGATTCCGCGGATGCCGTACAACCGCTACCTCGCGGCGTTCCTCCAGTTCGTCACCGACGTGACGGACCCGTACCTGAACCTGTTCCGGCGCTTTCTGCCGCCGGTGCGGATGGGTCCCGGCGCTCTCGACCTGAGCCCGATCGTCGCCACGCTGGTCCTGATCGTCGTGAGCTCGATCGTGGTCGGCCTCATCCGGGGGTGAGCTGCTCCGGCCCGCCCGCCGCGGTGGCGACCGCTGGGCTGGTCGTGGCCGTGGACCAGGCCACCAAGCAGCTCGCGGACGCCAACATCGAGCGCGGGGGAGAGGTCAACGTCTTCTTCGGGCTCGACTTCACGAACACCCGGAACACGGGAGTCGCCTTCGGCGCGCTGGAGGGCGGCGGCCTCGTCGTCGGGATCCTGATCGGAGTGTCGCTCGCGCTCCTGCTTGCGTACTTCGCGTTCAACCGCGACGTGCCGTGGCTGTGGCTGCCTGTGGGGATGCTGCTCGGGGGAGCGCTCGGCAACCTCGCCGACCGGGCCCGCGAGGGCGCCGTGATCGACTTCATCGACCCGGTGGCCTGGCCGGCGTTCAACGTCGCCGACACCTGCATCGTCCTCGGCGTGCTCGGGCTGCTGTGGGTGGTCGAGGGGAGGCCCAAACGGGCTCGCGAGAGCTGACCGTGGCCGCCGAGGACGCCGGCCTGCGCCTCGACGCGTTCCTGGCGGTTCGCGGCGCCTTTCCCTCGCGCGCCGCCGCCCAGCGAGCGATCGAGCGCGGGGAGGTGACAGTGGACGGCGGCACGCGACCCAAGAACCACCGTGTCGAGGAGGGGGAGGGGGTCTCCATCAACGAGCGCGAGCGGGCCCCGGAGCGGGCGGCTACGACGCGGGGAATCGAGGTCGTCCATGAGGACAAGCATCTGATCGTGGTGGACAAGCCGGCGGGCCTCGTGACGCACCCCGCGCCCGGGCACCACCGCGCGACCCTGGCGGAGCTCCTGCCCGAGGGCACGCGGGTCGTGCACAGGCTCGACAAGGACACCTCGGGCCTGCTCCTGTTGGCGCGCTCTGACGAGGCCCAAGCCGCGCTTCAGCGGATGATGAAGGCCCGCGAGGTCACGCGCGAATACGTCGCGCTCGTCGAGGGCCACCCGGACGCGGAGAGCGGCACGATCGACGCCCCGATCGGTCGCGACAGGGGGAACCGGACCGTCATGTCCACACGCACGGACCGCGCCCGGGACGCCGTCACCCACTTCGAGGTGGTCGAGCGGCTGCCGCGCACCGCTCTGCTGCGCGTGCGCCTCGAGACCGGCCGCACGCACCAGATCCGCGCCCACCTCGCTGCGATCGGCCATCCGGTCGCCGGCGACCCCCAGTACGGCGGCCGGGAGAGCGGGGGCCGCCTGGGCCTGCAGCGGCAGTTTCTTCATGCTTCGTCGCTGATGTTTAGGCATCCGTTCACCAGGGAATGGGTGCGTTGCGAGTCCAAACCACCCGTCGAGCTCAGTCATGCACTTGACACCGCCCGACGGGAGCCAGTCTCCGGAGGGCCAGACGGGGGCTGAGACATACGAGCGAGGCGGTCTTCGGACCGCCTCGCCTCGTTCTGGGACGCATTCTCCCGCCGTGGCTATCCTCCGGAGCCGTACAGCAAGCTACCCCGCTGGGGCACAGCGGCCGCGGCCCTGCCCGGGAAGACACCCGGGTCCGCGCGCCGGCCGGCGGGCAGACGTCCACACAACTTCAAGGGAGCAACTCTTTGGCCACCGAGATTGGCATCAGGGAGCTGCTGGAGGCCGGCGTCCACTTCGGCCACCAGACGCGCCGCTGGAACCCCAAGATGCGCCGCTTCATATTCGGCGAGCGCGGCGGGATCC
>DASQTS010000012.1:0-9473 GCA_035641775.1 Thermoleophilaceae bacterium | reverse complement strand
CATCGCCGCGAGCGTCGTGGACTTACCCGAGCCGGTCGTGCCGGTGAGGAGGATCAGCCCGCGCTCCTCGTCGGCGATATCGGAGATCACCGGCGGGAGCAGCAGCTCGTCGACGGTCTTGATCTGGAAGGGGATGGCGCGACAGACGAGCGAGATCGTCCCGCGCTGCACGAACGCGTTGACGCGAAAGCGCGCGACGCCCGGGACCGAGTACGAGAAGTCGACCTCGCGCTCGTTCCGGAACGACTCCAGCTTCGCCTCGTCCGTGAGCATGTGGAAGAGAGTGGCCTCGGTGTCCTCGGGGCGGAGCTTCTCGTATCCCTCGAGGGAAACGAGCTTTCCGTGGCGGCGGACCATGGGCAGTGACGGGACCTTGAGGTGGAGGTCGGAAGCCTCCTCCTCGATGACCGTCATGAGGGCAGCGTCAACGTCGAACATGGAATCTGCATCGACATTCCAGCCCCCGGCTTGAGGGGTGGGCCGCGATTTGGACGAGCCTTTTCGCCTTGCGGCCGCGTCGCCGGACGCCACGAACGGCGGCTTTGAGGGGAAGGTCGAAAAGTCGCTTCACCCCGTTCCGTGGCGGGGGGTGAATCGTCTAGCCCAGGATGGAGAACGGAAACTCGGCAAACCCCCTCCTGCAAACGGGGGGTGAGGGCAACTTTTCGCCCCCCGCCGCCTTCACCGCTGTCGTTTGGGGCGCCCCGCGCCCGGGCAGCGCCTACGCGACGTCGCGCAGCTTCTGCGCCTCGGCCAGCGACTGAAGCTTTTTCAGCGACTGGTTCTCGATCTGGCGGATGCGCTCTCGGGTGACGTTGAAGGTGCGGCCAACCTCGTCGAGCGTCCGCGGGTGCTCGCCGCCCAGGCCGTAGCGCAGCTCAAGCACGCGCCGCTCGCGGTAGGAGAGGTTCTCGAGCGCCTCGCGGAGCGCCTCCTTGGTGAGGATCTCAGCTGCGCGCTCGTACGGCGACTCCGCGCGCTCGTCGGCGATGAACTGGCCGAACTCGGACTCCTCCTCGTCGCCGACCGGCTTCTCGAGCGAGACCGGCGCCTGCGCGGAGCGCTTGATCGACTCCACCTCCTCGGGCTCGATCCCCGTGTGCTCGGCGATCTCCTCCGGGGTCGGCTCGCGGCCGAGCTCGGTGACTAGCTTGCGCTCGGCACGGCCGATCTTGTTGAGCTTCTCGACGACGTGCACCGGGATGCGGATCGTGCGCGCCTTGTCCGCGAGCGCGCGAGCGATCGCCTGGCGGATCCACCAGGTGGCGTAGGTCGAGAACTTGAAGCCCTTGCGGTAGTCGAACTTCTCCGCGGCGCGGACGAGGCCGAGCGTGCCCTCCTGAATCAGGTCGAGGAAGGGCAGGCCCTGGTTGCGGTAGTTCTTGGCGATCGAGACCACGAGCCGCAGGTTCGACTCGACCATCTTCTGCTTCGCGTCGAGGTCGCCGCGCTCGATGCGCTTGGCGAGGTCGACCTCCTCCTGCGCCGTCAGCAGGCGAACCTTGCCGATGTCCTTCAGGAAGAGCTGAAGGGAGTCGGTCGTCATGTCCGGCTTGAGGTCGATCGTCGCCTTCTTGCGCCTGCTGCGGCGGTCGACCGCGCGCTCGACCTCGGGCGCCGAGTGGGTCGGATCGTCCTCCACGAGCTCGATCTCCGACTTCTCGAAGTAGCCGTGGAGCTCCTCGATGTCGCCCTCGTCGAGCTCGACCTCGCTGAGAGCCGTGGCCACCTCGGCGTACGTCAGGACGCCGGTCGCCTGGCCCTTGACGACGAGGAGCTTTACCTCCTCAAGCTCTTGCAGATCGGCTACAGACATCCTCTTCCTTAACGGCGCGCAGGGCCGGGCACGAGGGCGCCGGGCCCTTTCGATCAGTCGTTGTCAACAGTAACGCTACAGATAGTGAAGTCAAGCGGCCCCAAGCGGAATTCCCGCTGACTAGCCAGTCAACCAATTGGTCCTTACCCGAATCTATCGACCGCGGTTCTAACTGGGCTGTACCCAGGACGGGCACCTCTAGAATCCCCGGCCATGACGGACGAAGGAGGTGTGCTCGGAAACCTGCCCAACTCGCGCCCGGGAAAGCGAAGCGCCAAGCGGGATTCGGGCGGAAGCCCCGCCGGCGCGGCGAGCCGCGCGGCCGCGAAGGCCGAGCGGACCGGGACGCCCGCGGCGAAGCCGGCCGGGAAGCCGAAGGCGGCCCGCACGAGCGCGAAGCCCGGCCGCGCGGCGGCCGGAGCGGGCGCAAAGCCGAAGACTCGGGCCCGCGCGAAGAGCGCGGAGCCGCAACGCCCGGCGCAGGCTCCTCCGCCGCTTCAGCCTGAGCCCGCCGGCGACGCGGTCACGGCGGCGGTCAGGACAGCCGCGGGGCTCGCGGTGACCGGCGTGCGCGTGGCAGGAGCGGTCAGCCACGAGTTGCTCAAGCGGTTCCCGCGGCCCTGATTGTCCCCCACAACGGGGACGCCGCAGGTATGCTGGCATCGATGCCGAACGCCGCGAAGCAGCCGCCGCGCTGCCTCATCGTGGACGACCATCCCGTTGTGCGGGCCGGGGTGCGCGCCGTTCTGGAGCAGGCCTTCGACGACGTGGTGATCGCCGACGCCGAGTCGATCGAGCAGGTGGGCGACGTGGTGAACGGCGACATCCCGGACGTCGTGATCATCGACCCGTGGCGCCCGGGCCTGGACGTGGGCGACATCGTCAGCCGCCTGCGCGACCAGGTGAAGGCGCCGATCGTGGTGTTCACCTCCGATGGCGGCGCCCGCCTCCTCAGCGAGGCGCTGAAGGCCGGTGTGAAGGGCTACGTGCGCAAGGACTCCCCCTCCGAGGACCTCGTGCGGGCGATCGAGGCCGCCCGCACCGGCGAGTTCTACGTGGACCCGGGCCTCTCCTCGACGATCGTGCTCGACGAGGGCGACCGCACGCTGAGCGCCCGCCAGCGGGAAATCCTCCAGATGCTCGCCGACGGCATGCAGACGGACGCGGTGGCCGAGCGCCTCGGCCTGTCGACGGAGACCGTCCGCACGCACACGAAGCGCATCCTGGCGAAGCTCGAGGCATCCACGCGCACGCAGGCCGTGGCGATCGGCATCCGCCACGGTCTCATCGAGTAGGCGGTTGAGCCCGGCCTCGTCGACGGTCGACGCGCTCGCCCGATCACTCCGCGAACGCATACTCGACGGCGAGCTCGAGCCCGGGACGCCGCTCCGCGAGGAGGCGCTCTCGGGTGAGTACGACGTCGCGCGCCACTCGCTTCGCTCGGCGCTCAGGGCGCTCCAGGGCGAGGGCATCGTGGAGATCGAGCCGAACCGCGGCGCGCGCGTGAAGAGCCTCTCCCCCGCAGACGTCCGGAGCCTGTCCGAGCTGCGCATCGCGCTCGAGCTCGAGGCCGCGCGGATGGTCCTCGCGCGCGATGCTGTGCTTCCGCCCTCCGTGCACGACGCCCTCGACCGGCTGGTCAGGGCCTGCCGCCGCAGCCGGCCGTCCTGGGGCTCGGTTGCCGGGCTCCACGAGGAGCTGCACCACGCGATCGTCGCGGCTGCGGACAGCCCGCGGCTGACCGAGGCCCACGGGCGGGCGGGCGCGGAGCTGCGGCTGTTCGTGCTCCAGCTCCCCGGCAGCTGGACCCTCGAGCGGATCGCCGCCGACCACGAGGCGCTGGTGAGTGAGTTGGAGAGCACAGGAGCGGAGGCGCTCCGGCCGCACATCGAGGAATCGACCGCGGCGCTGCTCGAGGCGACTTAGGTCGTGGCCTCTTCGGCCGCGACGCCCTGGGTGCCGGGTGGGTCGCCCAGCGCGATCCCCTCGCCGGCGGCCTTGGCGCGGTACATCGCGCGGTCGGCGGTGTCGATCAGGGCCTCCGCATCGTCGCCGTGCTCGGGCGTGGCCGCGACGCCGATCGACAGCGTCACCGGCGGGTCGCCGGGCGAGGCGACCTCCTCCTCCACGGCGGTGGCGAGACGGGCCGCCAGCTTTGCCGCGCTCTTGAGGTCCTGCTGCGGCAGCAGGACGCAGAACTCATCGCCACCCATGCGCGCCGCCGTGTCCACCGTGCGGATCGAGCGCCGCAGCGACATGGCCACCTGCATCAGCACCCGGTCGCCCGCCTGGTGGCCGAACGAGTCGTTGATCCGCTTGAGGCCGTCGATGTCCATGAGGAGCAGGCCGAAGGGGTGCAGGTAGCGCTTGTGGACGTCGAGCAGGTTCGCCAGCTGGCGCTGTAGCGCGCGCAGGTTGCCGAGCCCGGTGAGCGGGTCGGTGTTGGCCTGCGACTCGAGCTCGCGCGAGCGCGACTGGACGTGCGCCTCGAGCGCCGCGGCCTGTATCCCGCCGATCGCCTCGACGAGTTGCTCGATCGCGTCGGCGAAGCCGGCCGGGTCGGTGTCGCCCATCTCCTCCCGGAGTGCTCGCACGAGCACGCTCTGTAGCGTCGTGACGTCGCGAGCCACGTCCGCGGCCTGCACCTCGCCCGTGCCTCCGCGCATCGTGGCGAGCGAAGCCGCCCGCTCGGCCTGGTCCTTCGAGAGCTCGAACGGGTCGCCTTCGTCCTCCGACACGGCGCGCACGATCTCGGTGATCAGGTCGGGAAGCTCGCGGGCGATCCGCTCCGTCGGCAGCTCGCGGATCTCGTCAAGCGACGCGCGCTCGATGAGCCTGACGAGCCACGCCTTCGCAAGCTCGTCCCGCGACCGGTCAAGGCGCGCGAGTGATCCCCGGACGGGTGGCATCTCGCGACGACTCTACCCCCGGAAACGGCGGAGCGGGACGGAATTTGGGAGAAGATTGCCCACGTGAGCGAGCTGATCTCGATCGCCGAGGCCCGGAGGCGGGTGCTCGACAGCGTCCCCCGGCTAGGGGACGAGACCGTCGTGCTCGACGACGCGCTGGGCCGCGTGCTGGCCGAGGACGTCAGGAGCGCGATCGACGTCCCGCCGTTCGACAGCTCCGGCATGGACGGGTACGCGGTGGTCGCGGGGCCCGACGCGGAGCTGGAGGTGGTCGGGGAGGCCCGGGCCGGACACCCGGCGGACATCCGAGTGGAGCCGGGGGCGACGGTGCGGATCTCGACCGGGGGAAAGCTTCCCGAGGGCGCCGACGCCGTGGTTCCCGTCGAGCGAACTACGGCGTCGAACGGGACCGTGCGGGTCCCGGAAACCAGCCCCGGCCAGAATGTCCGACGCGCGGGTGAGGACGTGCCCGCGGGCACTGTCGTCCTGGCCGCGGGCACGACCGCGGGGCCTGCCGAGCTGGGTGTCGCGGCCTCGGTGGGCCGGGCGGAGCTGCGCGTCGCGCGCCAGCCGCGGGTGGCAATCCTCGTGACCGGCGACGAGTTGACGCCGCCAGGCGAGCCGCTTCCGCCCGGAGGCATCTACAGCTCGAACGGCTTCGCGCTCGCGGGCCAGGTGGAGCGGGCCGGCGCGAAGCTGGCCGGCCGCACCTCGGTGCCCGACGACCCCGACGGCACCCGCAGAGCCATCGGCGCCGCACTCGACCGGGCCGACGTCGTGGTGGTGTCGGGCGGCGTGTCGGTCGGGCCGCACGACCACGTGAAGCGGACGCTCCGCGACCTCGGCGTCGAGGAGCGCTTCTGGGGCGTGAGCCTCCGGCCCGGAAAGCCCACCTGGTTCGGCGTCCGCGACGGCACGCTCGCGTTCGGCCTGCCCGGCAATCCCGTCTCCGCGATGGTGACCTTCCAGCTCTTCACCCGCCCGGCTCTCGCGGCGCTGC
Organism: Thermoleophilaceae bacterium; assembly: GCA_035641775.1. GTDB lineage: Bacteria > Actinomycetota > Thermoleophilia > Solirubrobacterales > Thermoleophilaceae > JACVRW01. The sequence goes on along the minus strand of DASQTS010000012.1, from coordinate 3,748 downwards.
AGGGTGCGCCGCCCGAGGCGCGCCACGTCATCGCGACGCTCGGCGAAGCGGTCCCGCGCAACCCCCAGCGCGAGCAGGCAGTCCGGGTCCGCCTAAGCCAGACCGACGACGGGCTGATCGCCCGCCCCACCGGCGAGCAGGGCTCGCACATGCTCACCTCGATGCTGGGCGCCGACGGCCTGGCGCTCATTAGTGCGGGTGAGGGCGCCGCCGAGGCCGGAGGCCGCGTGGAGGTGGAGCTCCTGTGAGGCCGCGCGACCCGCGCCGCCTGCTCGATGTCCGCCGCCGCGCACGCGCGCAGGTGAAGATCGTGCACGTGCCGCAGTCGGCCGGCTCGCGGGACGAGGGCATCGGGAGCCGCCAGGTGGCCCAGGTGACCGTGCCGCGCGCCGAGCTCGAGAAGATGTGGTCGCCCGAGTACCTCGAGCGCCTCGCGCGCACGTACTGGAGCTTCCTCACGCGCTTCTCGCTCGGCCTCCTGAAGGTGCTCTACAGCGAGGGCTCCCGCGAGGTCGTGTTCCTGACGCGGCCGTTCGTGCTGCTCCGCTTCCGCAAGCCCGAGTACAGGACCAGCTCGGAGGGCGGAACGGTCATCTGGCCCATCGACCGAGGCGTGCTCGTGGCGCCGCGCGGGCGCGGGCGCGGGTTCCTGTGCCTGTCGGTGCTCCGCCTCGACGGCCCAGACGACAGCCCGGACGTGACCGTCGAGGTGTCATCCGAGGTCGTGAACTTCTATCCGGTGATCGCCAGCCGCTTCGGCCGCTGGATCTACGAGCAGACGCAGCTGCGGATCCACGTGATCGTCACGCACGCCTTCCTGCGCTCGCTCGCCAACCTCGAGCTCGAGCCGTCCCGCGTCGGCACGCTGCGCGCCGCCGCCCAGGCGGCAATCGGCGCCGACGTCACCCCAGGCGCTCGCCGGTGATCTCGCGCAGCTTGGCGCGGTCGTGCCGGGCCACGATCCGGCGCACCGTCCCGGAACGCGAGCGCATCGAGATCGACTCCGTCGTCGCCCCGAGCGGCCCGCTGAAGTTCACGCCCTCGAGCAGCTCACCATCGGTCACGCCGGTCGCCGCGAAGAACACGTCCTTGCCCGAAACGAGCCGGTCCTTGTCGAGCACCTCGTCGAGGTCGTAGCCGGCCTCGACCGCCGCGTTCCGCTCCTCGTCCGAGCGCGGCCAGAGCTTCCCGAGGATCTGCCCGCCTGTGCACTGGATCGCGGCCGCCGCGAGCACGCCCTCCGGCGTGCCGCCGATCCCGAAGAGCAGGTCCACGGGCTCGTCCTCGGTCACGGCCGCGAGCGCCGCGGACACGTCGCCATGCGGGATCAGCCGGATGCGAGCGCCCACGTCGCGGATCTCGCGCATGTAGTCCTCGTGGCGGTCGCGGTCGAGCATGATCACGACGAGGTCGCCCACAGGCACGTCCTTCTCCTTCGCCATCAGCTGGAGCGTCTCGCCGATCGGGCGGTCCATGTCGAGCACGCCGGCGAGGCTCCGCGACGTGGCCATCTTGAGCATGTAGACGCACGGCCCCGGGTCGAACATCGTGCCGCGCTCCGACAGCGCGATCGTCGCGATCGCGTTGGGCAGGCCCTTCGCGCACAACTCGGTCCCCTCGAGCGGGTCGACGGCGATGTCGACCTCCGGCTCCGAGCCGTCCCCGATGTGCTCGCCGTTGTAGAGCATCGGGGCCTCGTCCTTCTCGCCCTCGCCGATCACGACGACGCCGTCCATCGAGACGGTGTCGAGCAGCAGCCGCATCGCGTCGACCGCGGCCCCGTCGGCGCCCTCCTTGTCGCCGCGCCCGATCCAGCGCGCGGAGGCAAGCGCGGCGTACTCGGTGGTACGCACGAGCTCCATGGCGAGGTTGCGGTCCGGCCGGTCCGTCACACGACGCCCGGCGGCTTGCGCGCCGTCTCGTACACGGCCTGGCGCAGGTAGCCGGCCGCGAGCAGCCCGAGCGAGGCGAGCAGCGCGACGAAGTATCCGATGGAGAGGCCGATGTCGACGCTGTCGCCGGGGCGCCCGAGGATGACCCCGTTGCAGAGGATCAGCATGAACGCGACGATCCCGACGATCATCGTGACCTCGCCCGGCTTCCAAGTGAGCTTATGGCCGCGGGCGATGATCCAGGTGAGGATGAACGGCGCAGCGCAAGCCGCCACGAGCAGCCAGTCGAGTGTCGAGAACACGTCCCAGGCGCTGGCGGACTCGCCGTTCGACGCGCCGGGAAGCCGGGAGTTCGGGTTCTCGGAGCTGGTGGTGAACCAGGGCAGCCAGAGCGACAGGAGGAGCACCACCGCGGCGCCCATGCCCATGAGTTCGCCGGGAGACACCCTCGAGAAGTCGAGGTATCCGCTGCGCTCCTCGGCGCTCGCCTCCATGACCGGCAAGCTACATGCCGGGATAGGCTGCGCACAACCCCGAGGAAGGAGCCCCTTGGCCGTAACGAAGATCATCGAAGTTGTGGGCAGCTCGCCCGAGAGCTCGGACGGAGCGGTGAAGGCAGCGCTCGAGGACGCGCGGCAGTCGCTGCGCAACATCAAGGCCGTCGACGTGGTCTCCACCGGCCTGCGCGGGGAGAACCTCAATGAGTGGCGCGCGCTCGTGAGGATCTCGTTCCTCGTGGAGCGGGTGAGCGAATAGTTGGAGCTGAAAGGAGCAGGAGCGCTCGTCGCGGGCGGCGCGTCCGGGCTCGGCGAGGCGACGGCCCGCGAGCTCGCCGGCCGGGGCGCGCGCGTCACGATCGCGGACCTCAACGAGCAACGCGGCGAGGCGCTCGCGAGCGAGATCGGCGGGCTGTTCGCGAAGGCGGACGTGACCGAGGAGTCCGAGGTCCAGGCGGCCGTCCAGGCAGCCGGCGAGCTGCGGCTCGCCGTGTCGTGCGCGGGCATCGGTTGGGCCGAGCGCACCGTGAAGAGGGACGGGCCGGCGGCCCTCCAGCCGTTCGAGACGGTGGTGCGGGTGAACCTGATCGGCACCTTCAACGTGCTGCGCCTGTCCGCGTCCGCCATGGCCGCAAACGAGCCGGACGAGAACGGCGACCGCGGCGCCGTCGTGATGACGGCGTCGATCGCCGCCTACGACGGCCAGATCGGGCAGGCCGCGTACTCCGCCTCGAAGGGCGGCGTCGTGGGCCTTACGCTCCCGGCCGCGCGCGACCTCGCGCGACTCGGCGTTCGCGTCTGCACGATTGCGCCGGGCCTGTTCGACACACCGCTGCTCGCCGGCCTGCCGGAGGAGGCGCGCCAGGCGCTGGGCGCCCAGGTGCCGCACCCCCCGCGGCTCGGACGGCCCGAGGAGTACGCCCAGCTCGCCTGCCAGATCGCCGAGAACCAGATGCTCAACGGCGAGACGATCAGGCTGGACGGGGCGCTGCGAATGCCGCCCAGGTAGGCCTCAGCGCACGACCGCGGGCGGCTCGACCTCGAGCGGCACCTCCGGCAGCGCGCCGCCATCCGGCGAGGGCAGTTCCGGCTGTGGAGCCGCCGGTGCCTCAGGCACCTCAGGCACCGGCTGTGGAGCCGCCGGTACCTGAGGCGCCGGGACGGCGGGCGCCTGGGGCGCCGGAAGGGTCAGCGCCTCCGGCAACTCCTCGGGCACAGGCCCGGCGGACGGCAGCTCCGCTTCCGGCGTCTTGGGTAGCGCAGGGAGCGTCTCGTCCAGCCGGCGCGCGTCGAGGGATGCGGCGACGGCCGCGACGGTCCGCTCCCACAGCTGCTTGGAGGTGCGCTTCGGATCCACCG
>DASQTS010000011.1:0-2954 GCA_035641775.1 Thermoleophilaceae bacterium | reverse complement strand
GGGCCGAACGGGGCCGGAAAGACCACGCTGATCGAGGCGGTCGCGGGGCGGCGCGAGCTGGACAACGGGAAGCTCCGGACGGGTCACAACGTGAAGCTCGGCTACCTGTCGCAGCATGCGGAGGAGCTGGGCTCGGCCGGCACCGTGCTCGAGGCCGCCCAGCGGGCGACCGGGCTGACGCCGAACAAGGCTCGCGCGCTGCTCGGCCAGTTCCTGTTCAGCGGCGCCGAGGCGGAGAAGCCGCTCGAAGGCCTCTCGGGCGGCGAGCGCCGGCGACTGTCGCTGGCGATCCTCGTGGCGTCGGGCTCGAACCTGCTGATCCTCGACGAGCCCACCAACCACCTCGACATCGACGCGCGCGAGGCGCTCGAGGACGCGCTGCGCGCCTTCGACGGGACCGTGCTGCTCGTCTCGCACGACCGCGCGCTGCTGGACGCGGTGGGCACGCGGACGATCGCGCTCGAGGACGGCCGGCTTCGGAGCTACGCCGGCGGCTGGGCGGAGTACTCGCGCGTCCGCGAGGAGCGCCGCGAGGCCGCGGCGACGGCGAAGCGAACCGGCCGGGCCGAGCGCGCGACGGCGAAGCCCAAGGCGAACGGCCGCCCGAAGAAGCCGGCCGGCCCGTCGAAGAACGCAGTCAAGAGGGCGGCCGACCTGGAGCGCGAGGTGGAGAGGGCCGAGGCCGCGCTGCGCGCGCTCGAGGACGAGCTCGCCGACCCCTCGGCCTGGGCAAGCCCGACCTCAAGCGAACGCGCCACGAAGCGCCACGCGGCGGCGAAGAAGGCGGTCGAAGAGGCCTACGCCCGCTGGGAGGCGGCGTCGAGCTAGAGGCCCAGGTCCCTCGCGTAGTTCTCGCGGTACTCCGCGCGGCTTTCCATCACGTTCTCGACGTAGGCGCGGGTCTCCGGGAAGGGGATGTCCTCGGCGTGGTCGAACTCGCCGGCGCCGCCGGCATCCCTCACCCAACGGTCGACGTTGCCCATTCCGGCGTTGTAGGCCGCTATCGCAAGCGTCTCGTTGCCGCCGTAGTGGTCGATCAGCAGGCGCAGGTAGTACGAGCCGTACGAGATGTTGATCTGGGGATCGGCAAGGTCCTCCTGCTGGAAGCGGGTGCCGCCCGAGTGCTTGGCGATCGCGTCCGCGGTCTGCGGGGTGATCTGCATCAGCCCGCGCGCACCGGCATGCGAGGTCTGGTCGCGGAAGCGCGACTCCTCGTAGATCACCGCGGCGATCATCGCCGCGTCCAGGTTCTTGTCGGCCGCCTGCTGGCGGATGATGTCGTCGTGGCGGAGCGGCAGGACGCCGAGCTCGCGCACCGCCTCCTGGCCCAGGCCGGATACGACCGCGGCGCAGGCCGTGCCCACGAGCAGCGCCACCACGACCAGCGTGAGCCGGCGGCGCCTCAGACGGGCGGGCGACGGTCGCGTTGCGACTCTGCGGCGGGCGGCTTGAGAGCTCATGGGGGCGGCGATTCGAGTCTCGCAAGCACGCGAGACAGCTTCTCTCTCAACTCCTCCAGGGTACCGTCGTTGCGGACTTCGAAATCGGCGCGCTCCGCCTTTTCCTCCTGAGACAGCTGGCGGCCGGTGCGCTCCGCCACCGCGGCGTGTCCGCGCGCACCCGCCCGCTCGGTCCGAATGGCCTCGTCGGCAACCACGGCGATCGTCTTGTCGAATGCGGCCTCCATGCCCGACTCGAACAAGAGCGGCACCTCCACAACGGCGGCGGGCGGCGGGGGGGCAAGCGCCTCGATCTCCCCGCGCCACTCCACGACCCGCTTGCCGACGCGCGGCCACAGCTCGCCCTCCAGCCACGCGCGCGCCTCCTCGTCGCCGAACACGCGCTCGGCGATCAGCGACCGATCGAGCCTGCCACCGGGCGCGACCTCCTCACCGAGCCTGGCCACCAGGGCGTCACGAAGCTCCTCGCTGGCGAGCAGCTCGTGGACGACGGCATCGGTCGAGAGCGTCGCGGCGCCCAGGTCGCCGAGCGCGCGCAGAGCCTCGGACTTGCCCGCGCCAAGGCCGCCGGTGAGCCCCACGAAGGGGACCCCGGTCATCTACTCCTCCGTGGGCTGCTCTTCGTCCTGTTCGGGAGCGGCGGGCGGAGCCTGATCCGGCTCGTCGGCGGCCGGCTCCTCCGGCGGCGGCTCTTCGTCGATGCCCTCGGGGGCCGGCTCGGCCTCCGGGACCTCCGGTGCGGGCGCGTCGGCCTCCGCCGCGGGCGCCTCGGCCTCCGCCGCGGGCGCCTCGGCCTCTGGCGCGGGTGCCTCGGCCGACGCTGCGGGCGCTTCCGCATCGGCCGCCTCGGCCTCGGGCTCCTGCTCGGGCAGCGCGTTGCGCAGCTGGTCGAGGCCGCCGATCGAGGGGCCCGCGAAGACATCCTCGGACAGCCCGAGGTCCGGCACGTCGCCGATCTCCTCGCTGCCGCCGGCCTCCGCGGCTGCCGCCGCTCCGGCCTCGGCAGCCGAGCGGATGTGCGGAAGCTGCTCCTCGACCCGCTTCACGCTCAGCGACAGCCGCCGGCGCTCGGAGTCGATCTCCAGGATCTTCACGCGCACGTCCTGGTCCGGCTCGACGATCTCGCGCGGGTTCTCCACGTGATGATGGGCGAGCTCGGAGATGTGCACGAGGCCCTCGACGCCGTCCATGATCTCGACGAACGCGCCGAACGTGACGACCTTCGTGACCTTGCCCTCCAGCTCGTCGCCGATCCGGTAGGTGTCGATCACCCGCTGCCACGGGTCCTCCTGGGTCTGCTTGAGGCCCAGGGAGATGCGCTGGCGGTCGCGGTCGATGTCGAGCACCTTCACAGGGACCACGTCACCGATCGAGAGGATCTCGCTCGGGTGGTTCACGTGGCTCCAGGAGAGCTCGGAGATGTGGATCAGGCCGTCGATGCCGTCGAGGTCCACGAACGCGCCGAAGTCGACGATGTTCGAGATCGCGCCCTCC
>DASQTS010000010.1:0-10483 GCA_035641775.1 Thermoleophilaceae bacterium | reverse complement strand
ACGAGCCGCCCGCCGGCGTTCACGGTCGCGCCGGCCACCTCGGAGTCAGGGGCCACCTCCACCGGCACGGACTCGCCGGTGAGCATGCTCATGTCCACGGCCGAGGAGCCCTCCTCGACGACGCCGTCCGTGGCGACCTTCTCGCCCGGGCGGACCACGAAGCGGTCGCCCACGGCGAGCCGCTCGACCGGGATGCGCCGCTCGGCGCCGCCTGCGTCGAGCACCACGACGTCCTTCGCGCCCAGCTCCAGCAGCGACTTGATCGCGGCGCCCGCGCGTCGCTTCGCGCGCGCCTCGAAGTAGCGGCCGGCGAGGACGAAAGTGGTGACGAGGCTGGCGACCTCGAGGTAGACCTGGTCTGAGCCCTCGCCGCGCTCCGGGATCAGCTCGAAGCGCATGTCCGCCCCCTGCATTCCGGCATCGCCGATGAAGAGCGCGTAGAGCGACCACAGCCACGCCGCCAGCACGCCAACGGAGATCAGCGTGTCCATCGTGGCGGTGCCGTGCTTGAGGTTCGCCCACGTCGCCTTGTGGAACGGCCAGGCGCCCCAGAGCACTACTGGCGTCGCGAGGTTGAGGGCCAGCCACTGCCAGTTGTCGAACTGGAGCGGCGGGATCATCGACATGAGCAGCACCGGCACGGAGAGGACCGCGGACAGGATCAGCCGCTGGCGGAGCGGGGCGGTCGCGTCCGCCCCGTCTGGTTCCTCCGGCTCACGTGTCTCCGCCGCCGGCAGCGCCGCGCTATAGCCGGCGGACTGCACGGCTTCGAGCAGCTGCTCGGGAGCGACCGCCCGCGCGTCGTACTCAACGCGCGCGCTCTCGGTCGCGAAGTTCACCGTCGCGGACACGCCCTCGAGCCCGTTCAGGTTGCGCTCGATGTGGTTCGCGCATGACGCGCACGTCATCCCTTCGATCGGGAGGTCCATGTGTTCGCGTAGTGCGCTCATCTCGAGGCACCATACCATACCCCCTAGGGGTATTTGTGCTAAGCTCCGCGCATGCCTACGACGAGCGCCGCCGAGTCGCGCGGCTACACCGCGACAAAGGACGACCTACTCAAGCGACTGCGCCGCATCGAGGGCCAGGTGGGCGGAATTCAGCGGATGGTCGACGAGGACCGCTATTGCATCGACGTGCTCACGCAGATCTCCGCCGTGCAGGCGGCGCTCGACAAGGTCGCGCTCGGCCTGCTCGACGACCACGCGCGCCACTGCGTAGTGGGCGGACCAGACACGAAGAAGGACGAGCGCACCGAAGAGCTCATGGCCGCGGTAGGCCGCCTGATGCGCCGCGGCTGACGCACCGCCCTAGCGCTTTGGTCCCACGAAGCGATCGAGCAGCGCGACGTCGGCCTTCCTCGAGACGTAGACCGTGTAACGGCCCGACGTAGTCCAGCGCAGGCCCAGCAGGTCGCACGCGTCGCAGAAGATCCGCCGAATTTCCGCCGAGCGGTTGTCGAAGCAGTAACGCGGATGCGACCAGCCTCGCCCCGTGTTCTGGAACCGGCACCCGTCCGACTGGATGAGCCCGCGCACGAGTAGATCGGGCCGCCGCTCGACGAGCTCGCGCTGCCACGCGGTCAGCTCGATCACGCGCTCGTGCTTTCGCCCCGGCCCGTGCTGGGGGAAAAGGCACGGCCAGCTCTTCGAGTACGCGTAGACCTCGTGCCAGCCGGAATTCCACACCCTGCCGATCCGGTTTCCCGGCATCACGGCGTGGATCGCCGCCTCGACCTCCTCCCCGATCGCCGGGTAGCGGTTGTCGAGCGAGACCCGCAGCTTGAAGACGCCCCGCCGATGAGCCGACAAGCAGCCGTCGCCGAGGTACATCCCGAGCAGGTACACGTACGCGGGCGGCAGCGCCCCGAGGTCGTGGAGGCCGCCGCATGCGCCGCACGCGACTCCGTCACGGTGAAAGCCGCCAGGTACGCGGCCCGCGAGCCAGTCTCGAACTGTCCCGCGCGGAACGCCAAGCCGGCGCGCCACCTCGGAGGTCGAAAAGCCCTCGCCCGCGAGCTCGAGGCTGCGATTCACGAGGGCGACCGGATGCGTCATGCGAACATATGTTCGCCCACAATCCGGACGGACATGCGGCTGAGAGGAGTCGAACCTCCACGCCCCTTTCGGAGCACAGGCACCTGAAGCCTGGGCGTCTACCAGTTCCGCCACAGCCGCGAGCGAGCAGCAACTCTAGCGCGGCGCTCAGGCCGCGACGTGGAGCTCCGCCACCAGCGCCGAGTGGTCCGAGAGCTTGTCGTCGCGGCGCCAGTCGTGGCGGTAGGAGCAGGCGGTGACGTCGATCTCGGCCGACACGATCAGGTGGTCGAGGCGGTAGCCGCCGCCCGTGCGGGGCCATTCCCAGCTCGGCTCCGTCGACTCGAAGCCGTTCAGCTCGCGGAACGCGTCGCGGAAGCCGAGCGGCTCCAGGCCACGGATGAGCGCGGATTCCGCCCGGTCCCAGCGCTCGCCGCGCTCCTCGCGCAGCCGGCCGTTGCGCTCGCGGGCGAAGGTCCACACGGTCCCATCCGGGTGCTCGCGCCGGGGCGTGTTGAGGTCGCCGAGCACGATCCGCGGCCCGGAGCCGCGGCACACGTGCAGGAACACCGCCTCGTGCGTCATCACCTTCACGAGCCCCGCCTTCTGGCTGATCGGCGAGTGCACGTTCACCACCTCGAGCGGTCCGACGCGCGCCGCCAACACGCGCTCGGGCCATGGCACGTCCTCGACCTGAACCACCTCACCCGGCGCGCGCGCGGCGGTCAACACCCCCAGCGATCGGCTCCCCTCGCGCCGAGCCGGCATCGGCGCCACCGCCGACACCAGCCCCGCCTCCGCCAAGCGCTCCGTCCACGGCGCCGCCGTAGCGGGCGTCACCTCCTGGATGCAGACCAGGTCCGGCTCGACCGACAGCACCCGCTCGGCCTGCCCGGCGAGCCGGGTCTTGCGGCCGGCCACGTTCCAAGAGACGAGGAGCATGCATAGAGTCCTACCCGAGCGACCAAAGGAGCGACTGAGATGCCGTACGAGGTTCCGCCCCTCCCCTACGACTACAACGCCCTCGAGCCTCACATCGACGAGGCCACGATGCGCGTTCACCACGACAAGCACCACCAGGCGTACGTCGACAAGGTGAACGCTGCTCTCGAGGGCACCGAGTGGGCCGACAATCCGATCGAGGACGTGATCGCGAATCTCTCGCAGATCCCCGACGACAAGCGCACGGCGGTCCGCAACAACGGCGGCGGCCACTACAACCACTCGCTCTTCTGGGAGTGGATGTCACCCGACGGCGGCGGCGAGCCCAGCGGCGACCTCGCCTCCGCGATCGAATCGTCCTTCGGCTCCTTCAGCGACTTCCAGGGCAAGTTCAAGGACGCCGGCGTGAACCAGTTCGGCTCCGGCTGGTCGTGGCTCGTGCACGACGGCTCCGGCCTCGCGGTCGTGTCGACCGCCAACCAGGACAACCCGCTCAGCGACGGCAAGACGCCGCTGCTCGGCGTGGACGTCTGGGAGCACTCCTACTACCTCAAGTACCAGAACCAGCGGCCCGCCTACATCGACGCGTGGTGGAACGTCGTTCACTGGGACAAGGTCGAGGAGCGCTTCTCCTCCGCCGGCGGCTAGGGGCGCAGGCGCGCCGCCCCCCTCGCGGGCCTCTTCGCGGCAAGCTGGTTGTCGAGTTCGTGCACGGCCTCGCGCATTTGGCGTGAGCCTATGCTGAGAGGGTGACTGATTGGGTTGGACACGCGCGGAGCGAACTCGAGCGCGAGGGCTACCGGCTGAGCGCGCCGCGCTCGGCGGTCGTCAGGACGCTCGCCGACCTCCGCTGCAGCGTGACCGCCAAGGAGATCGCCGACAGGCTCCACGAGCAGGGGCAGGACGTGGGCGTGGCGAGCATCTACAGGACGCTCGAGCTGCTCGACAAGCTCCGCCTCACGAGACGCGTGGACGCCGCGGAGGGCGTGGCGCGCTACGAGCCCATCGAGCCGAACGGCCACCATCACCACCACATCGTCTGCGACACGTGCGGCGAGGTGGCCGCCTTCGAGGACTCGGGGCTCGAGCGCGCGATCGAGCGGCTCGCCGGCCGCGTGGAGTTCTCGATCGACGCGCACGACGTGACGCTGCGCGGCGAGTGCCCGACCTGCCGCCGCGGCTAGAGCACGCAGTCCACGCGCCCGCCCGACATCCCGCGCACGAGCGCGCGCGCATCCGCCGCGAGCGCGCGCACGTACGTGTCTCCCGCGCTGCCCTCATCGCCGAGCGAGTCCGCGAAGAGCGGAGAGCCGATCGTGGCCCCGGCCTCCCGCGCGATCGCCCGCTCGATGTCTGGGTTGACCGAGCTCTCCGGGAAGACCGCCTCGACGCCCTCGCGGCGGATCTGCCGGACGAGGTCCTCGACGTCGCCCGCGGACGCCTGCGCCTGCGTCGAGAGCGACGGGATCACCGACCCCACCACCTCGATCCCGTACCGCCGCGCGAAGTAGCCGAGCGAGTCGTGCGTCGTAACGATCCTGCGCTTCGCGCGCGGCACTCGCTCGACACACTCCGCGATCGCGCGGTCGAGCGAGCGCAGGCGAGCGGTCAGCCGCGCGGCGTTGCGGTCGTAGCTGCCGCGCCCCGATGGGTCCACGCGCGCGAGCCGCGCCCGGATCGCCCCCACGGCGCGCACCGCGTTGCGCGGGTCTTGCCACCAGTGCGGGTCGTCACCCTCTCGCTGGACCGAGTCGAGCAACGTCACCACCTCGGCCTCGCCGCCCGCGTTGTCGATCACGTCGCCGAGCCAATCGTCGACCTCGCCCCCCGAGCGGAACACGACCCGCGCGCCTGCCACGGCCGCCACGTCGCTCGGCCGCGGCTCGTAGTCGTGCGGATCGCCCCCGGGCCGGAGCATCTGCTCGACCTCGACGCGACTCCCGCCCACCTGACGGACCAGGTCGGCCACCTGGGTGGTCGTGGCCACTACGCTGCGCTCGCCCGGCGAGGCGCCGTCGCCGCCGCAGCCGCCCAGGAGGGCGGCCATTAGAAGAGACAACCCGAGGCGGCGCATCCAGCCATCGTACTGAGAACGATTCTCACTTAGACCAGTGGAACCGATCGAGCTCGTTGCCTTCTGCGCCTGGTGCTTCGCCGTCGCCCTCGCCGGCGGCGTCGTCGGCCTGGTGCTGGGCAACATCCGCCTGCCCGCGACGGTGCTGCTCGCCTCGCACCCGGCGGCCGGCGCCGGAGCGAACATCGGCATCTCGGGAGTCGCGGCAGTGGCGGCAGCGATCGTCCACGTGCGCGCGGGGCGCATCAACTGGCGGCTGTTCGCCTGGATGGCGCCGCCTTCGATGCTGGGCGCCGTCGCCGGCGGCTACCTGTCCGGCCGCCTCCCCGACGACGTCCTACTGGTGGTCATCGGCGTCGTGCTGATCGGCTTCGGAATCGACCTCCTACGCGACCGAGAGCGCCGACCGCGCCGCGACGGCCCGCCGGGCGAGGACCTTGACATCCCGGCGGCCGTGGCCACCGGCGCCGTGGTGGGCCTGCTCGGCGGGTTCGTCGGGCTGATCCTCGGCGCGCTCCGGATGCCGGCGCTCCTGCGCTACGTCGGCGAGCTACCCGCGCGTGCGGTGGGCACCAACCTCGCCGTCGGCGTGTGCGTGGGCCTCGCCGGCGTCATCGGGCACACGCCCGACGGAGTGGACTGGGACCTGCTCGCGATCGGCTCGGTGGCGTCGGTGCCGGGCGCCCTCCTCGGCGCGCGGCTCACCGGGCGGCTCAGCGAGCGGCAGCTGCTGCGCGCGATCGGCGCGATGCTGGTCGTAGCCGGCGCCACCACGGCGCTCGGGGCTCTGTGGTGACCTCGCGGGCAAGCGAGCGGACCTCGCGCCAGTCGTCGAGCGACCAGCCGACCGGGACCTCGCACTCCACGGTCGCAACGGCCTGATCCCTCACTCGCGCGCTCACATCCGCCTGCTGGAGCATCCGGCTCCTCCCCCGTTGCTGTGCCCCAGTTGTACCTCCCGAGACGCCGGGTCAAGCACGGACCCGCTACGAGTCGCCGGCCTCGTAGGCCTGCGAGGCCACGAGCCCGCGCACGTCGTCGTCGGACATCTCCATGTCGGGGTGGTCCTCCGCGACATGGCTGCGGACCGCCTCGGCCAGGTCCTCGTCGTTGGCAGCTTGAAGGGTCTTGCCGCATTGGCAGTCAATCACGCGCATAGCCGCAGGCTACTGCGGGTACACCCGCCGTGTCGGCCGGTTTTGAGACGGACCTCGGGCCGGCGGGAGGCGCAGTTTTGGCGGCCCCGGGGCGTGCGGCGTTAGGATCGCCGCCCCGTGGGCGCCGCCGAGATCGCCGCGATCGCCGCGGCCGGCATGGCCGCCGGAGCGATCAACACGCTCGTTGGCAGCGGCACGCTGATCACGTTCCCCGTGCTGCTGGCGTTCGGGTACTCGCCCGTGACGGCGAACGTGTCGAACACCGTGGGGCTCGTGCCGGGCTCGGTGGCCGGCGCGATCGGCTACCGGCGTGAGCTGGAGGGCGCGCGGACGCGCACGCTGCGCTTCGCGCTTGCCTCGCTCCTCGGCGGGATCACGGGCGCGGTGCTGCTGCTCGTGCTGCCGGACGCGGCCTTCGAGGCGATCGTGCCCGCGTTCATCGCGCTCGCCCTGGTCGCCGTGGTGCTCCAGCCGCGGCTCGACCGGCTGGTGGCCGAGCACCGGCCGCCGCCGGACGCGGAGGGCACCGGGCTCCCGCGCGCGGGGGTCTACGTGGCGGGCATCTACGGCGGCTACTTCGGCGCGGCCCAGGGCATCCTGCTGCTCGGGATCCTCGGTCTCGCCCTCCCGGACGACCTGCAGCGGCTGAACGCGCTCAAGAACGTGCTGGCCGGCGTTGTGAACGGCGTGGCGGCGCTCGTCTTCATCGTCGCCGCGGACGTGGCATGGGGCCCGGCCGCGCTGATCGCGGCCGGGTCCGTCCTCGGGGCGCAGCTGGCGGCCCGCCACGGCCGACGCCTGTCACCGCAGGCGCTGCGGGTCGTCGTCGTCGCCGTCGGAATCGCGGCGATCGTCCAGCTGGTCAGTTAGCGAGGCGCCAGAGCGTCCTCGCGGTCACGCCCGTGCTCGGGAAGTCCGTGAATACGCCGTCGACGCCGAGGTCGAAGAACGCGCGCATCTCAGCGATGGGGGTGCCGTACTCGATCGGGAACGAGTCGTCACGGAACGTCCAGGTGTGCACGAGCAGCCCGCGGGCGTGGGCGCGCTGGACGAGGTCCGTCGGCTGGTCCTTGAACGGCATGATGTACGGCTTCCACGGCCCGATCCCGTCGGCGTAGGTCTTGACCTCCGCGAGACCGGCGTCGGTCGCGAAGTGGGCGTACAGGTCGTTCCGCGGCGGAGTCTGAACCTCCCAGTCGTACGGCCTGTCCGACGGCGAGACATACTGGAGCGTCCCGTCGGGGTTGACGTCCCAGGCATCCACGAGCTGGACGAGCTTGACCTTCGTCATCGTGTTCAGCTGCTTGAGGTTGGCCTGCTCGAATGACTGGATGAACACCGGCGCCCTCTTGCGGTCAAGGCCGTTCCTCCTGAGCATCCTCACGAGCGGGCGCTCGAGCGCGAGCCCGAGGCCCTGGTGGAGCGTCGGGTGCTTCGTCTCGGGGTAGATCCCAATCTGGCGGTGCAGCCGCTGCGACGACCGCTTCGCGAGCGTGATTACCTCCTGGAGGGTCGGGATCTCGAACTGCCCGTCGAACTCGTCGTTGCGGCCACGCGTCTGGATGGCACGCAGCGTCTTGAGCTCGGCGAGCGTGAAGTCGAAGACGAAGAAGCCCTCCTCGGGGTGGCCGTCGACCACCACGGTCTTCTTCCGGCTCGCGAACTCCGGATGGTCAGCGACGTTCGTCGTCGCGATGATGTTCGGCTCGTGCCGGGCGACCAAGACGCCGTCCTTCGTCGAGACGAGGTCCGGCTCGATGTAGTCCGCGCCCTGCTCGATCGCCAGCTTGTACGACGGGAGCGTGTGCTCCGGCAGGTAGCCACTCGCGCCGCGGTGTCCGATGATCAGCGGCTTCTTCGCAGCCCTCGGGTGCGCGTCCTGGCCCTTTCCTTGGCCGCGCTTCTTCGGCGCGGCCGAAGTCGCGGCGGGAACGGCGATCGCTACGAGCGCGAGCACGGCAAGGACGATGCGAATCCAGCGGGCGCGAGTATTCATCGGCCGAACCTAACCGATGGCTCGCGGCACGTCGAGGTCGCGGTGTGGGAATCGGGGCGACTGGATTTGAACCAGCGACCTTTCGGCCCCCAGCCGAATGCGCTACCAGACTGCGCCACGCCCCGTCAGGTGGGCACGATAGCGCGGATCGCGCTCTTCAGACGCGCGTCCGCTCGCTGTCCCTGAGCGGGAGCTCGTCGCCGAGCGGGATCTCCGGCTGTCGCACGTCGACCTCGGGCCGCTCGCCCATCCGCACCTCGATCAGCGCGCCGCCCGTGCGCTGCGCGACCTCGCGCGCCTCGCGCTGGGTCGCGCGAACCCCGTGCGGGCTCACGCCGCAGGCGTCGAGGAAGCCCGGCAGCAGCGGCCCGCGAAGCTCGGCGCGCGTGATCTCGAGCCGCTCGACACGCCCGCGCACGATGCCGGCGCCCGCCTCGGCGGCGAGCACGCACACGGCCGCGTCGTCGGTGATCGTGCGCGCTGAATCCGCGACGCGGTCGATCACCTGCTCCGCGGTGAGGCTGGGGCCGAGCTCGTGCACGAGCTCGGCCAGCCGCTCGGTGCCAAGACGGCCCTCATCCGTACGGGCCTCGGCGAGGCCGTCCGTGTAGAAGCAGGCCACAGCGCCGCGGGGGAACGGGAGCGTCGTCTGGCGCTGCCCGGTTCCGGCGCCGGCGCCGAGCGGCGGAGCCGTTCCCACCATCACGGGATCGAAGCCGCCCTCGGTGACGACGATGGGCGGCGGGTGGCCGGCGGTCGCGTACGTGAGCGTGGCGGCCGCGGGATCGTGCACCGCCACGAGCGCGGTCACGAAGTCGCCCTCGAGCTTGCCTGCCAGGACGGATCCGGCGATCTGGAGCGCCTCGCGCGGCTCGAGGCCGGCCTCGACGTACGCGCGGATCGTGTAGCGCGACAGCGCCGTCCGGCCGAGCGCGGCGCGGCCGTGGCCCGAGACGTCGCCAATGATGACGGCCGTGCGACCTCCCGCGAGCGCGAGCACGTCGTAGAAATCGCCGCCCGCGCCCGGGCCGTCCGCGGGGCGATAGGCCACCGAGGCGCGGCAGTACGCGAGGCCCTTCGGCAGCTCCGGCAGCAGGGCAGCCTGGAGCAGGCCGACGTCACCGAGCAGGTCGCGCCGCTGCTCGGCGAGCCTGCGGTTGCGCAGCAGGGTCAGCAGGTAGGCGGTAGCAAGGACGACAGATAGCGCCGCGAGTGCCGCGAGCAGTATCCGCACGGGCGTCGGCACGACCTCCACGATGTCGCGCACGACGCGCAGCGGCTGCGGCGCCCGGCTCTCCTCCGGCTCGTCGGCCGTCCCGATAGGCACGAACTCCGAGCCGGCGTCGCCCGGATCGTCGGCCGCGAACGGACGGTCCCGGGCGTCTGCTGGAGTGCCGCTCGCGAGGCTTGAGCCCGCGCTGGACTCGAAGGCACGCGCGGCTTCCACCCGGCGGGCACGGGCGCGCCGGGCGGCGACCTCACGCCGGCGGGCCGCTGTGGCGCGACGTTGCGCGGCCGCGGCCGCGCGGACACGGCGAGCGCGCCGCGACTGCGCCGCCTGAGCCGTGACGCCCGTCGACGCGGCTGAGGCCGCAGCGGCAGCGGCCGTGGCGGTGGCCTGATTCGCCTGGACGAGCGGGTTTCCACGGGCGACATGATTCTTGGAAAGGCCCGGAGGCGAGTGGGCCGCACGGGGGGTCGCCTTGGCGACCTTTGGCTTGGACACCTTGAGCTTCGGCGCCTTGGCCTTCGGTCCCTTCGCCTTCACCGCCTTCTTCGCCTGGCCGGGCGGCGCGTCGGGCTTGCCCTTGCCGGGCGGCGGAGCAGCCGCAACCGGCCATGCGACGAGCGCGCACAGAAGTGCTAGGCAGGCCAGGGCGAACAAGCGGTGCGACCGCGGGGAGGGCGGAGCACCCGTCACCAATTTCCCTATTGGCAAACGGATAGGGCGATGGTAAGTGCGACTTGCCCTGCTGTCGACTTCTGGGTGGAAAATGCCGCATGTTGCGAGCTTTTGCCTAACTTCGCTCCGCTGGCCCAGCGCGTAACGTGCCCTTTCGTGGAGTCGGAGGTGCTCGCGATAGCCGCCGGGCCGGCCGGCCTGTCAGAGGGCCGCGGGTTCATCGAGCGCATGCTGTCGGCCGCCGGATTCGACCCGGAGACCCGCTACCAGGTCACGGTCGCGACGAACGAGGCAGTGTCGAACGCGATGGAGCACGGCGTGCCATGCGGGGACGGGCTCTTCCACCTGGCCGCGGGTGTCGAGGCCGGCGCGTTC
>DASQTS010000009.1:0-24438 GCA_035641775.1 Thermoleophilaceae bacterium | reverse complement strand
CGGCGGATTAACCGTCGAGCCCAAGCGCGCCGTCCAGCAGCGCCCGACTCGGCAGAACGGCGCGGGCCCTGAGGGTGGAGGGGGCGAGACCCTCGCGCTCTCAGGCGGCACCCACGTCATAAGGCCTCCCCAGAGGCGACCTCCGGAAGCCACCGAGCACCGCCGCATCACCGCGCGACTGAGACGGGCATCGCGCCGCCCCACCTCCGTGATGCTCCTCGGGGTGGGAAGTACGCTGGCAGCCGGAATAGCGATCGCGGCGCTCGCGGGCGCCGGGCCGTTCGGCACAGGCGAAGAGTCGGGAGCGCTGACCGAGACAGACGTACGGGTTGCAGTCGACGAGTTTGCGACCGCCTACACCCAAGAAGACGACGATGCGCTCTCGAAGGTGCTCGCGAGCGAGGTGAGCCGCGTCACCCCGTCGGACGCCCAGCGCGGGCGTGAGAGCGTCGTCCGGGAGTACAGGCGTCAGTTCGCCGCAAACCCGACGGAGCGCTACGTCCTGATCGACCTCTCGGTGCGATCGGGCGTGATCGGCCGCGCGAGCGGCAGGTACGTGGTGTCACGGTCGGGCCGAGTGCCGATCACGGGTCAGGTCGCCTTTGGCGTGCAGCGCGAGCTGGGCCGCCCCCGTGTGGGGCTCATCGCCGCGACGCCAGATCGCTAGGTCCGGCTCAGCAGCCCCTCGCGACGACGACGTGGATGCGGGCTCCCCTCTGCACGTCGCTGCCCGCGGCGGGCTCGGTCTCGCAGACGGTCCAGTCGCCTCCGAGCAGCTCGTCCAGCAGGTCGCCTTCCTCCTGGACCTCCGGCCGAAGGCCGAGGGAGTCGAGCCGGTCGATCGCATCGTCTCGGGTCACGCCGGTCAGGTCAGGCAGGGTCACGAGGACCTCTCGCGTGACTCGCAGGGCGTCCCAGGCGGGGCTGGCTCCCTGGGCGGTGGCACCGACGTCGATCAGGTTCGATCC
The DNA here is from genome assembly GCA_035641775.1 of Thermoleophilaceae bacterium. Classification (GTDB taxonomy): domain Bacteria; phylum Actinomycetota; class Thermoleophilia; order Solirubrobacterales; family Thermoleophilaceae; genus JACVRW01. The sequence continues at coordinate 23,470 of DASQTS010000009.1, read as the reverse complement.
CTCCGTGAGGGAGACCACCGCGCGGAACTCACCCCGGACAACGCGGGCGCGCCGGCCGAGGACGAGCACTCGCGCGCCTCGCGGGCGAACCAGTCCGCGAACCTCGACGCTGTCGTCATCGACCACCGCGGCATCCGCCGGAGCGGTGATTTCGAGCCGAACCGGCCGCTCCGCCGGGTCATCGCCACACCCGGACGCGTACCCGGCCGCAACGACGAGCAAGAGCACCAAACCCGCAGCGCGGGAGGGGCGTCTCGCGTTCATCAGCATCCTCGATGAGGCTAGCGTCCGCCGAGGGGGCGCCGTCCAGCACGTGCCCTGACCGCCCTAGACCTCAGCGGGGCTGCGCTGGGCCGCGGGTTCGCGTCACATCGGTCGGGCGCGTTCCCGGCCCTCGTACTGCGAGGGCTACCGCGTCGCCGCCCGTGACTCGCTGACCCCCGACTCGCCACAAGGAAACATGGGATTAGATGCGTCGCATGACCTTTCGCCGGCCGTGCCACACCGCTGACCGGTTCACCCGATCCAGGTGATGCGCGGTCACTCCCCGGGTGGCGAGGATCCATTTGAACTCGAGAGGAGTCCGTATGCAGCGCGACGTCCTGCCGATGCCCGACCGCCCGCACGAGGGCCTGATCACCTACGACGCGAAGCTCCCGCGAGTCGCGATGGCGCGTCAGTGATGGGATTCTTCCGGCGAGGACAGGATGAGGACGAACCCGGTGCGGGGTCTCGTTATCAGATGCGCCAGCGGATGATCTCTATCGGCGACGACTACTGGATCGAGGACGCCCAGGGACGGCGCGCCTTCCGCGTCGACGGCAAGGCGCTTCGTGTTCGCAAGATGTTCGTGCTCGAGGACGCGAACGGCAACGAGGTCGCCAAGATCCAGGAGCGCAAGCTGAGCGTTCGCGACAAGATGGCGATCGAGCGGGGAGGCGACTCGATCGCGACGGTCCGGAAGGCGCTGGTCGGTATCCGCGACCGTTTCTCGATCGACGTCGCGGGCGGTGGCGAGCTTCAGGCCAAGGGCAATATCGTCGACCACGAGTACGAGATCGATCGCGACGGACAGGCGGTCGCGAAGGTGTCGAAGCGCTGGTTCCGGGTGCGGGACACGTACGGCGTGGAGATCGCCCCGGGCGAGGACGACGCGCTCGTTCTGGCGATCGCGGTCTGCGTCGACGCGCTGTCTCATCGGGGGGATTAGGCCGCTCCCCATGATCCCCGCCACCCAGCTGCTCGCGTTTGGGTTCAGCGCGGGCGCCAAGTTCGAGGGCCAGTTCGTCGGCGCGCTCGAAAGGCTCGAGAGCGGCGGCGCGCTGCGCATCCTCGACGCGCTGTTCGTGGCAGCCGACGAGGCCACGGGAGAGCTCGTCGCCATCAACCTCGAGGGCAACACCGGCGGCCTCACCGCGAAGCTGCTCGACTTCCGGCTCGACCCCGCGGCGCGGCTCCGCACAGCCGAGGGGTCGCTCGAGAGTGACCTGGGCAAGAGCCTGGAGCCCGGCTCCGCCCTTGTGCTGGTGCTCATCGAGCACGTCTGGGCGCGAGCCATGGAGGATGCAGTCGCACGCGTCGGCGGCACGAACCTCGCGAGCGAGTTCGTCGAGGCGGCGAAGCTGTCCGAGCTTGCGCCTGACCTTCCCAGGATCTCGATCACCGTTACTGAGCGCCCTACGCAGTGATGCGCGCGACCGCCCTGATCGGCATCGGTCTCGCGTTCGCAGTGGTCGGCTGCGGTAGCGACACCATCGACGCCGACGAGGTCGAGTCCGGCATCAAGGAGAGCCTCTCCGGCGCAACCGCCTCGGTGTCCAGCGTGTCGTGCCCCAACGACGTCGAGAAGGAGGAGGGCGCGACATTCACCTGCGACGCCAAGCTCGACGGCGGAGGCAGGGCGAAGGTGAAGGTCACCCAAACCGGCAAGGGAGGGGATTTCACCTACACCCTCAAACCAGGCACCGTTGTCCTGACCGACGACGCCGTTGAGCCCGCGCTCGAAAAAGACCTGACTGAGAGCGGCGTGCCCGACTCGACAGTGGACTGCCCGGACACGATCAAGGTGAAGGAGGGCGAGAAGGTCACCTGCACGGCTACCGGCGCCGGCGGGCGACAGACCCAGCTGACCTTCACCTTCGCGAGTGCCGACGGAACGATCGACGAGTCCTCCGTCGACGGCTCGTGAGCCTGACCGCGACCTGACTCCGGCCGCTTCGGCTTGGCCTAGCTCGTCTGGGGTCCCGACGATGCGCTGCCGGACATCGCCGCGGCGCCCCGCGTACCAGCCGCCGGTCCATTCATGCCCCAGACATACACGGCGTTCTCGAGCCCGCCGCGGGCAGCAAGCTCCCACTGAGTGGTGCGTGCACGATTGCCGCCGGCCCCCTCATGCCGGAGAGTCAGGCCACCCTGACCCGACTCTCACAAGGGGGATCTCCTGACGTTCGTATGGATCATGCTTGGGGTGCTGTACATCGTTCTGCTCGTCTGGCTCGGAATGGCGACGCTGCGCAAGGGCCACACGGCCCTGTTCGTCCTCGGGATCTTCTTCCCGCTCATCTGGGTCGTCGGGGCGCTGATGGCGCCGACCTCTGCTGCCGCGGCTGTCGAGGCCCGCAGCAGGCTGACCTAGCCATGGTGTTGCGAGGAACATGGCGCGAGGCCCGCGCCACCGCAACGGACTGGCGCAGGCGATGAGCTAAGTTCCGAGCGGCTCCGCGGGCAGCCTTCGCGTGAACCAGAGCGACAGGAGCGCAAATGCTCCGACCGCTCCGATTGCGCGCTTGAGCCCGTCGAGTTGGGCAGCCCCGTAGTCGTCCCCTACCGCGGCTGCTTGCTCGCGCGGCACTCCCTGGTCAATCGCCGCCTGCTCGACGTCCGCTACGGGCACTACGGGGACGCCCTTCTGCTCGAGGCGGGCGATCTGCCGCTTCACCCCTGCCGGGAGCGCGGGGTTCTGGTCCACTCTTTCGATGAACCCAGTGGTCAGGGCCGCGATCAGCACGGCGCCGATCAGGGCCGTCCCGAGCGACGCTCCGAGGTTCTGCGCGGTTCCCTGGAGGCCACCGGCCTCGTTCGTTTTCGCCGGGTCGACTGACGACATGATCACGTTGCCGAGCTGCGAGAGCAGCAGGCCCGCGCCGATCCCGAACAGGACCAGCGCGATCGCGAACTCGGCCTCGCTCAGCTCCACGTCGATGGTTCCCAGCAGGACCACCGACGCCGCGACGAGCGCGAGCAGCCCGATCTGGGCCACTCGCTTGGGCGCGAGTCCCGCTGCGAGCTTCGGCCCGAGCATCGCCGCGACGAACATCGCCACGGACATCGGGAACAGCTTCTTGCCCGTCTCGAAGGCGTCCAGCCCGAGGACGACCTGGAGGTAGACCGGCAGGACGAAGAACATGCCCAGCAGGATGAGCTGCTGCATCAGGAGCGTCGACAGCCCCGCGCGCAGCTGGTCGATCTTGAGTAGCGAGCGGTCGAGCAGCGCGTCGAGGCCTGCCCGCTCGCGGCGCTCCTCCCACATGGCGAACGCGCCGAGCATGCACAGGCCGGCGAGGATGAGGAACGGCACCACGGAGAAGCCGAACGGGGTGATCGCCTCGCCCCCCACCGTCAGCGCGCCGCGCGGCTCGATCACGCCCCACTCGCTGCTCTTGAGGATGCCGAACACGATCAGCCCGAGCCCCAGGGCGGACAGGAGGACGCCGACGAGGTCGAGCTTGGGCGGTTGGTCCAGGCCCGGCGACTTCACGAGCCGGTTCCGCAGCAGGAGGATCGCGGTGACGATCACCACCTCGCCCGCGAACACGTAGCGCCAGCTGAACTCGGTCGTGACCCAACCTCCGATCAGCGGGCCGGCGGCGATGGCCGCCCCGGCCACCCCGCCGACGATGCCGAAGGCGAGCGCGCGCTCCTTGCCGGAGTAGGTCGCGGCGATCAGCGAGACGATCGCCGGCATGACGAGCGCCGCGCCGATTCCCTCGATCAGGGACCAGCCGATCAGGAGGACAGTCAGGTTGGGGCTCAGCGATGTCGTGAGCGAGCCCAGCCCGTACACCGCGAGGCCGATCGCGAACGTCCGGTCGCGCCCGATGATGTCCCCGAGCTTGGCGCCCGCGAGCATCAGCGTCGCCATCACCAGCGTGTAGGCGGTGATCGCCAGCTGGACGCCCGTGATCGTCGTGTCGAGGTCCGCGACGATCTGGGAGATCGACACGTTCATGACGCTGCTGTCGAGCACCATCACGAACTGCGCCGACGCGAAGATCGCGATCGGCAGGCCGAGCCCGGAGCGCGTCGAATCCCCTTGGGATGCCGGAGGGGACCGCACTTCCGAGGTATGGCCTGCTGCTTCTGGCGACGGCTGCGTCACTGGGCGTTCAGGGCGTCGCGGAGCCAGGGCCCGTGCAGCAGGTCGTCGTGACGGCGCTCGCGGGTGCGAGCCTGCTGCTCGCGTTCTGGTCGGCCAGCGTCACGCCGAGGATCATGTGGGCCGCGGTCGCGCTCACCGGCGCGGCACTCGCCTTCAGCGTCGTGCATGCCGCGGGTGGTGACATAGGGGACGGGGCGGCGAGAACGGCGAACGCCCTCCTCTTGGCGGTCGGGCCGCCCGCCGTCGCGATCGGCGTCGTCCGCAACCTGCGCGCGGCCGGAGAGGTGCGGCTCGACGCGGTGCTCGGCGTGCTCTCGCTGTACATGCTGATCGGGATGGCATTCGGCTTCGTGTACGGCGCGACCGACCATTTCGGCGACGATCCGTTCTTCGCCGGAGGCGAGCGGGCCACGGTCGCGCATTGCCTCTACTTCAGCTTCACGACGCTCGCCACGGTCGGGTACGGCGACTTCGTCGCGCAGAGCAACCTGGGGCACACGCTCGCCGTGTCGGAGGCGCTGATCGGGCAGATCTATCTCGTGACCGTCGTCTCCCTCATCGTCAGCAATCTCAGGCCCGCGCGAAGAACTCGAGAGCCTTGATCGTCTTCGCCTCCTGATCGCCGCCGAGGTCGACACCTCGCTCGGACAGGAAGGCCCTTGCCTCGGCCGCCGCCAGAAACGCCTCACCCGGGTCGCACTTCGTCGAGAGCTCGAGGACACGCGAGCTGTCCGGGTACATCCAGAGCTCCACGACCAGCCGGCGAGCGAACCCCTCGGGCCCGAACTTCAGCTTCAGCGCGAGGATCGGGCCGAGCACAGCGAGACCGTCGATGTCGACGCCGTCCGGCGCGTGCCCGGCCAGGAGCTCCCGCTGCTGCTTCGACAGCAGCTCGCGCAGCGGCCGATCGCCTAGGGCGACCTCTCGCACCGCACCGTTCGTCACCCGCTCCTTCAGCCTTCCCGAGCACACGTAACGCCCCGGCATCGCGTCGAGCTCGATGTTGAAGCCGTCCGCCCGGCGGAGCTTGGAGGGAACCTCGTCCGGGACCACGGGCCGCAGCTTCACGATCGCGTCGCCGGACTTTCCCTGCATGCGGCGGGCGCGAACCACGACGCCCGCCCGGTTGAGATCGAGATCCGGCGTGTCGAAGAAGTAGACCTGCCGGATCTGCGCGTCGAGCGGGTCGAGACCGAGAGCGGCTGCGGCGGCGAAGTGGTCGGATTCCGGCACCGTCAGCTTCAGCTCGACGCTGTCGACGTCCCTGAGGAGGCCGAGCAGCTCACCGAGCTGCTCGTCGGGGATGATCGCCATGGTCACCCGAGCAGCTTGGCCTTCTGCGCCGCGAACTCGTCGTCGGTCAGCACGCCCTGGGCGTGCAGCTCTCCGAGCTGCTTGAGCTGCGCGATCGGGTCGGCCGCCGGTGCCGCCGGCGCCGGCGGCGCCGCCGGCGCGGGCTCCGCGTATCCGGGATCCGCGTATCCGGGATCCTCGGCCCCCCAGCGCCGTGCCTGGCGGCGGCTGACGCGATTCGACACCGAGGTGGCCGTGCCTGCGATCACCGCCGTGCGAGCCATTCCTCTAAGCAATCCGGGCATCACTTGTCCTTTCGGTCAGGACGCCGCTGTCTCGGCGGCGTCGAGTGCGTCGAGGGCATCGATTACGTCCTGGGCAGGGATGCGCTCGAAGGCGATGGGAACCCCGCCGTTCCGCCGCACCGCGGCGATGAACGGCGCCGCCCAGCGGTTCTCGTAGACGATCATCACGACCGAGCTGCCGGGCTCGATCGCGTCGGCAGCCTTCGCGGCGTCCTCGTCCCCGAGCAGCCCCGAGGACGCGCCCTCGAAGACGGAGAAGTCGCCCACTCCCTTCTCGCTGAGGTCGGTCGCGTCGAAACCGGAGTAGGTGCCGTCCTCCTTCTTGGTCACGAACATGACGTCGAGCACGCGGATGATCCCTCGCTCGACCAGCTCGACGAGCAGAGGCGCCGCCTCGCCGGTCATCGGGGCGTCGGGCCCGTAGCCGATGACGACGATGTCGATCGGGCCCACTTCGGTTGTCTGGGCTTCCATCACATACCTCCTGTTGTGGTCACATCCAACCCCCCACGTCCGCCCCGCCCTCCTGCGTGATGCGCTCGCCGAACCGGATCAGAGCCGGGTGGGAGACGATCTTTCCCGCCACTAGCGCCTCGCCCTGGGAGAAGGTCCCGGCTCGGTCGATCAGCCCGGGCGGGACGAACGAGAAGACGCGCCCGACGTGCGCGAGGTCGGCGGACGAGTTCATCCGCATCAGCACGAGGTTGTCGCACTGCGAGAGCGCGTTCTCGTGGACCTTCTGCGGGCGCTGCGTCACGACAATCAGGTACAGCCCGAACTTGCGTCCCTCGCCCGCGATGCGGACCGCGTCCTCGGTCGCGAGCGCGGTGATCGGGTCGCCCGGCTCGGCCGGGCAGACGTTGTGGGCCTCGTCGATCACGATGGCGATCGGCTCGCGCCTCGCCCTCCGGCGCCAGAGCCGCTCGAGCACGTTGGCCGCGGTGAGCGCCTGCTCCTCCCGGGTGCCCAGCGAGCCGAGGTCCACGACCATGCAGCGCGGCCCGTTCGGGTCATCCAGCTCCTCGGCCAGCGAGGCGCCCTCGGGCCCGGGCCAGATGCTCCAGCGGCTGACGCCGAGGTTGCGGGCGCGAAGCTTGAGCGCCGGCGCCTCGGCCTGCTCGAGGTCAGCGAGGCTGCGAATGTTCGCGTCCTCGACGAGCTGGGTCAGCTCCGCGTACTCCTCCCGGTCGGCCAACGGGTCGAGCCGCAGCACCGCGGCCTGCCCCTCCGGGCTGAGGTCGCGGAAGCGGACGCGGAGCCGGCCTGGCCCGTCCGTGCCGCTTCTCACCTCCACCGAAGCGGCCACAGGCGCGAAGCGCTCTCGTGCCGCGTCGTCCGTACCGTCCCGGGCCTCCCCCAGCCGCACGTAGTCCGAGTTCGGGTCGAGAACGACCACCCGGAGCCGCGTCTCCATCAGGAGCCGCTCGAGCAGGACCCCCAGCGAGTAGGTCTTGCCGGACCCCGACTGCCCGCACAGGAAGGTGTGGCGGCCGAAGCCGCCGGCGTCGAGCGCGAGCGGCACGCCGGGCGCGAGCGCCAGCTCCCCCACGTCGAGCGCCGCGCGCGCGGGCCGGACGCGCTCCAGCCAGCGCGCGACCTCCGCCGGCGCGGCCACGCGCACGGAGGCGTCGTGAAAGGGGCGGCCGTCGCCGTCGAGCACTACCCCGTCGCCTCGGCCCGCCCGGATCCTCACCGACGGAAGTCCGGGAGCGGCGCCCTCCTGTGTGTCCAGCTCGAGTGACAGCACCTGCCCGAGCCGGGTGGAGCCGTCGCCCTCGAGCACGACGTAGCCGCCGGCCTCGAGCTCGAGGCCGTGCAACGGCGTCTGGAAGCTGAAGCGGCGGCCGTCGACCGAGGTGGCGAGCGGTAGCACCGCCGTCTCGAGCTCCTCGCGGACCTCCCGGTACTCCTGGAGCGAGGTGAGCACGTCCGTCATCGGCCGAGCCTCTTGACCTCGATCAGCTCCAGCCCGAGCGACTGGACCTGCTCGAGCAGGGCCTGCAACTCGGCCTGGTCGCGCACCTCGCCGCGCAGCGTCGTCTCGGCCGGCTTCACGGAGGCGGAGAAGTCCCCGAACGCGCCTGCAACCGTCTGGCTCAGACGTCCCTTGACCCTGATCTCGTAGCCCGCGGAGGGCACATGCCGAGCATTCGCGCTTGCGGGGTGAGGCGTCGTCACCCCGAGCGGGTGACCGCAGGGGCGGCCTCACGGGTGTAGTTCAGCCACTCGCGGAGCGCGATCTTGATCGTGGCGGCGCCGGGGATGGCCAGCAGGGCCCCCACCACCCCGAGCAGGGTTCCCCCCACCAGCGCGGCGATCACGACGATGAACGGGTCGAGCGACACTGCCTTGCTCTGGATCCGCGGCTGGACCACGTAGTTCTCGAACTGCTGGTAGGCGATCGCGAAGAGGGCCCAGATCAGCACGTCGCCGGTCGACCCCGAGAACAGGATCACCACGCCCACGGCCACGGCGCCGATCGTGGCGCCGACCATCGGGATCAGGTCGAGCAGCGCGATGATGAGCGCGAGCGGGAGCGGGGACGGGATCCCCAGGATCACGAGCATCAGCCACGAGACGATGCCCGCCACCGTGGCCTGGAAGAGCGCGCCGCCCACATAGGACGACACCGCTGTCGCGATCTCGTCGGTCGCGCGGCGCCACGCCTGCCCATCGCGCGGGGGCCGTGTCGCCAGGAAGGCATCGCGCCACCGCTGCGCGCTGGCGAGCATGAACATGCTGAGCACGAGGATCGTGACCAGCGCGAAGAGCGAGCTCACGACGCCCGCCCCGACGTCGACGAGCGCCGCGGCGGCGTCGTCCAGCTTGCTCGCCAGGTTGGACGCGAGGTCCTCGATCTTGCCCGTGAGGTCGTAGTCCTCGTCCAGCTCCCTGAGCTGCTCGTTCGACTGGATCTCCTCCTCGAGGTCCTGCGCGTACTCGGGGAGGTTGCCCAGCAGGTCCACGGTCTGCTCGACGACCGGGCGCACGAGGATGAACATGAAGATCGCCGGCACCAGGACGATCAGGAGGTAGACGATTCCGACGGCGGCGCCGCGCTTCATGTGCCTCGCCAGCGCGTTGACGGGACCGGACGCGCACGCCGCGATGAACGCCGCGAGGACGACGTAGGCGATGGGCGTGCGCAGCAGATAGACGAGATACACCGCGGCCACGCACAGGACCACGGTGAAAACCGTTCGAGCGATCACCCGGCTACTCGGCCGGTCGTGCGCCGTCGAGGCAGGCGTAACCGTCACCGTGTGACGAGCCAACCGCCCCCGTGGGTGAAGGCGCATCACCCGGCGCGGGTGACGCCGGGTCATCCGCAGGCGGGCGATGCTCGCGCCGTGAGTCGCATCCGGGTGCTTCGCGCGGCCGTCGTCCTGCTCGTGGACGCGCTCGCTCTCCTTGCCCTGTCCGAGCTGCTGCCGGGCTTCACGCTCGACGGCTTCGGCGCCGCCTTCGTCGCCGCGGCCGCCGTGGGCATCCTGAACGCGCTGGTGTGGCCGCTGCTCGCCCGCTTCACCCTGCCGCTGAACGTCATGACTCTCGGGCTCGCGACGCTCGTGCTCAACGGGGTGCTCATGGTGTTCGCGATCGACCTCGTCCCCGGCGCCGACATCGAGGACGTGTGGACCGGCGTGGGCCTCGCGATAGGCCTGACGCTGATCACGACGATCCTGGCCTCGCTCCTGGCGATCGATGAGGACGACTCGTGGTACCGGAACGTGGTGCGCCGGCAGGCGCGCCGGTCCGGCCGGCACGTCGAGAGCGACGTGCCCGGCATCGTGTTCCTCGAGATCGACGGTCTCGCCCACGACATCCTCCGGCGCGCGATGCGCGACGGGAACGCGCCGACGCTCGCCCGGTGGCTCCGCGAGGGTACGCATCGCTGCGTGCGCTGGGAGACGGACTGGTCGTCGCAGACGGGCGCCTGCCAGGCCGGCCTGCTCCACGGCAACAACCACGACATGCCGGCGTTCCGCTGGTGGGAGAAGGACCGCGGGAAGCCGATCGTGACGAACCACCCACGCGACGCCGAGGAGATCGAGCGGCGCCATTCCGACGGGCGCGGCCTCCTCCACGCGGATGGGGCGAGCCGGGCGAACATCCTGTCCGGCGACGCGCCGCACACGATGCTCACGATGAGCACCGTGATGCGCCGGCGCCGGCCGATCGGACGGGACTACTCCGCGTACTTCGCGAACCCGTACGCCGTCGCGAGGACGCTCGTCCTCTCGATCGGCGAGTACGCGGCCGAGCGCCGCGCGGCGGCGCAGCAGCGGAGGCGCGACGTCCACCCGCGAATCCACCGCGGCCGGGTCTACGCCGTCGTGCGCGCCTGGGGCACGATCGTGCAGCGCGACCTCCAGGTGGCCGCGATCGTCGGCGACATGATGGCCGGGCGCCCGGTGGTGTACACGACCTTCCTGGCCTACGACGAGGTCGCGCACCACTCCGGGGTAGAGCGGCCGGACACCCTCGTCGTCCTGCGCCACGTGGACCGGCAGCTCGCCCGCGTGCAGGCCGCGGCCGGCGACGCTCCGCGGCCTTACAGGCTCGTGGTGCTGGCCGACCACGGCCAGTCCCAGGGGGCGACCTTCCTGCAGCGGTACGGCATGACGCTCGAGGATCTGGTGCGCTCTGCCTGCGACGCTGAGGACGTCCAGGCCGTGAGCGGCGGCCAGGACGAGGCGATGGCGTACCTCAGCGCCGGCCTGACGGAGGTCGCCCGGGACGACACGGTGGCCGCGAGGACCGTGCAGCGGGCCACGCGCACTCGCCGCGCGGACGGCGTGGTCGCCCTCGACGAGGACTCGCGGGAGGAGTTCCAGGCGGACGTTGACGACGAGCTCCCCGAGCTGTCTGTGATGGCGTCCGGCTGCCTGGGCCTGATCACCTTCCCGCGCGAGCCCGGCCGCGTGACCCTCGAGCGGCTGGAGGCGCTCCACCCGCGGCTCCTACCCACGCTTCGCGACCACCGCGGGATCGGTTTCGTGCACGTGCGCTCGGAGCAGCACGGCGCGCTGGCGATCGGCAGGCACGGCATCCACTTCCTCGACGACGGGCGCGTGGAGGGCGACGATCCGCTAGCTCCATTCGGGCCGCACGCCGCCGACCACGTCCGCCGCACGGATTCCTTCCCACACTGCCCGGACGTGGTCGTGAACAGCTCGTACTGGGAGGACGCTGACGAGGTGGCGGCGTTCGAGGAGCTCGTCGGGTCACACGGTGGGATGGGCGGCGGCCAGAGCTTCCCGTTCGTGCTGTTCCCAGCGGAGCTCGAATGGCCCGAGGAGCTTGTCGTCGGAGCCGAGCGAGTCCACCGGATATTCCGCGGCTGGCTCGCCGGGCTCGGCCACGATGCCTACGCGGAGACCGCCGTCGACTCCCCCGGCGCGAGCACACGCACCTCGACCTCGGGCGCCACCGCCGCCACCTGAGCCTCGAACCGCTCTCCGGGCTCGCTGAACCAGGCACCGGGCTTGACCCAGGTGGGATGGATCGTCCCCCAGTGGATCGGAATCGCGATCCGTGGCCGGAGCACGGCGACGGCCTGTGCGGCGCGCACCGCGTCCATGTGACCGGGCCCGAGCTTGGGCCCCCAGCCAGCCACGGGCAGGAGAGCGATGTCCACGGGACCGATCGCCTCCATTTCGGGAAACAGGTCAGTGTCGCCCGCGAAGTACACCGAAGGCGAGTCCCCGGCGAGGAACCCGAGCGGCGTCGCCGTGGCGCCCGCCACGGGCCAGCGGCCCGAGTCGTGGTCCGCGCGCACCGCCCGCACGCGCGTGCCCGCCACCTCGATGGACTCGTCGCGCTCGAGCTCCTCGACGTCGAGCCCCGACCTGCGCAGGATTGACCCGGCGCCGCGCGGCGCGATCACGCGCGGGCGCCCGCCGAGGAGGCGGAGCGACGGGATGTCGAGATGATCGTGGTGCATGTGGGAGATCAGGACCGCGTCGATTTCGCGCGGGACCTCGGGGGCCGCGCCGTGCCGGACTAGATAGGCCACGCGCCCGCGGAGCACGGGGTCGGTGAGCAGGCGGGCGCCACCGAGCTCGATGAGCAGGGTGGCGTGGCCGATGTACGTGATCCGGTTCGTTGTTACGGACGCGAGTGTCCGCCGGATCCCTGCGCGGCGCATCACCCCGGCCGGGTGATTCCCGGTCACCCTCCAGCGGCTCAGAATCGATGCATGAGCGGCCGGCGCATCGGCGTCACGGCACTGCTGGTCATTGCCACCCTGCTGTGGATCGGCCTCGGCTTCGGGATCTGGGCGAACCGGCAGGCCCTGGACACCGAGAACTGGGTCGACACGAGCACGGCCCTCCTGGAGGATGAGGACATCCGCACCGCGGTCGGCCTGTTCATCATCGACCGCCTCTATCAGAGCGACCAGGTCGCCGAACGCATCGAGACGGTCCTGCCGCCGCGGCTTGAGCAGCTCGCCAAGCCGGCGGCCGCCGGCCTCAAGGAGGTCGCCCAGCGGAACGCCGGGCGTGTCCTGGGAACTGACGTTGCGCTCCAGGCCTGGGAGGGCGCCAACGAGCGGGCGCACTCCGCCCTGATCCGGCTCGTCGAGAGCGACGTCGCCAGCGGAGAGGTGCGCCTCGACCTCGGGACCCTGTTCGAGCAGATGGCGGCTGCAACCGGGCTCCCGCCGGACGCCGTCGAGAAACTCCCTCCCACCGTCACCTCGATGGAGATAGCCAGCGCGGACCGGCTCGAGGCGGCTCGCGACGCGCTCGACCTGTTCAAGACGATCGTGTGGGTCCTGCTCGTGCTGGCGGTCGGCGCGTTCGCCGCCGCGATCGCGCTTTCGCCAGACCGCCGCAAGACCATCCTCGCCGTCGGCGGGTGCATGATGTTCGCCGGCGTGGCGCTGCTCGCCCTCCGCCGCCTGGCCGGCTCGCTGGTGGTCGACTCGCTCGCCGAGGCGCCGAACGCGCACGCGGTGGCCGACGATGCGTGGGAGATCGCCGTATCGCTGCTCGTGGACATCGCCTACGGGACGCTCCTGTTCGGGTTCCTCCTGGTGATCGGCGCCTGGCTGGCAGGCGCAGGGCGCCGTGCCACATCCGTGCGGCGCGCGGCCGCCTACCCTCTCCGCGAGCGTCCCGGCGTCGTGCGCGCGGGACTGGGCGTGGCGATCCTACTGCTCGTAATCTGGGGGCCGGTGCCCTGGACGCAGCGGCTGTGGGGAATCGCGATCTTCACCGTGATCGCCTTCCTGTGGCTCGAGTGGATTCGGCGGCGCACCCTCGAGGAGTTCCCGGACGAGGAGGCGGTGCGGCTGCGGATGCCGCGGCGCGCCAGGGGCCAGGTGTCGGAGCTGGAGCGGCTCGGAAGCCTGCGCGACCGGGGCGTGCTCACGCAGGACGAGTTCGAAACAGAGAAGGCCGCTGTCCTCGCGCGCGGCCACGGACCCGTGGAGGCGTGAATGTCAGAGATCGGCCCGGTCCAGTTGCTCAGCATCGGCTTCGACGCCGGCGCCGACTTTCAGGGAAGGATCATCGACGAGCTGGCCAGGCTCGAGAGCGAGCGGACGGTGCGGGTCCTCGACGTGCTGTTCATCGCCCGTGACCCGGACTCGGACGAGACGGTGACGCTCGAGCATCCGAATGCCGCGGACTTCGGCGGCATCGTGGGAGAGCTGCTCGGCATCGAGCTCGAGCCCGGCACCGCCGCGCCGGCGGGCGGCAACGGCGGCGAGCATTCCTTCGGCTTTACGCAGGACGACATCAAGCAGATGGCCGCCGGACTCGCGCCCGGCGAGGCCGCGGGGCTGCTCCTGATCGAGCACGTATGGGCCCGCGACCTGAAGCGCGCATTCCGGGACGCCGGCGGCCGGATGCTCGGCGAGGGGTTCCTCTCGCCGGAGACGATCAGGGCGGTCGAGCCGCAGCTCGCCGCCGTGTCGGACGCCATCGCCGCGTCAGAACAACGCAACTAGGAGGACCCACATGGCAACAGAAGAGCGATCCGAGCCAAGACGAGAGCCGGGACAGCCGATCTCCGGATGGGCGGCCGGCGGAATCGTGTTTGGGGCGACCGTTCTGATCATCATCGGGACGTTCCACGCGATCGCCGGGCTGGTCGCGGTGATCGACGACGAGTTCTACGTCGTCGGGCGCCAGTACACGTTCGAGCTGGACACGACCGCCTGGGGCTGGATCCACATGCTCCTCGGCGCGCTCGTGGCGACCTGCGGCTGGGCGCTGCTGGCGCGGAAGACGTGGGCGGGCGTGATGGCGATCATCCTCGCTTCTCTCAGCGCCATCGCGAACTTCTTCTTCATCCCCTACTACCCGGTCTGGTCGATTGTGCTGATCGCGCTCGACATCTGGGTGATCTGGGCGATCACGCGGCCGGGCGCCATCGAGACCTGATCAGAGTCCGATCTCGGACAGTTCCGCTGCAACGGAATCCGAGCGTCGTGACGAGCCCTGCTCTGGGCCCGCCGAGGTGACGATTAGGGCGCCCGCAGCGAAGCGTTGACCAGACCCACCGCCGTGCCGGCCAGGTGGCGACGCCGCCCCGCAGCCACATGATGTGGCTCTTGACCTGCCCGACACGAGGTGAGCGTCACCGGGCTGGCCTACGTGCTCCAGCTTCTCGACGTGGCTCTGACGGGCGCGGCTACATGCTCAAGGATCGCGTGCACGATCGCGGCCAGCTCTCGACGGCGATCCGCACAGTCGCCGCCGGCGGCTCCCTCACGTGGCCGGCGCCGCGGACGTGAGCAAGCGCGTCAAGGCCACGCTTCTGTTTCTGTCTACTGCCGGGCGATCGCCAGGTGAAGGCGCTCCTCCCGCCTGATCATGTGACGAGGCCCCGAATGGGCCTCGTCGGGGATCGGGAGGATGTGGCGCTGGTCACGCCTGGCCCTCCGGGCGGGCCTGGGCCTCCTGGCGAGCAACGGAACGGATGTAGTCATCTAGCTCCGCGCGCTGGGCCTGGGCGTGCTCAACGTCTCGCCGGGCCATTCCGCTGCCGTTGGCGATCAGGTACACGAACACGCCGAGGAACGGCAGGACGATGACGAACACCAACCAGGCGGCTTTGACCCAGCCCGACGTGTCGTGCCGGCGGAAGACGTCGGCCACGATCCTGAACAGGATGATGAGCCATGCCACCCACAGGAAGAACACGAGCATCGACCAGAACACGTCCATGAACGGATAGTCAGCTGCGATCAACATGGGACGAGTGTCAATCCGCTCAGGGTGATCGGAAATCACCCGCGCGGGGTGACGCGGGCTCACTCACACCGGAGCCATGGTGCCTCGAAATGCAAAGGAGGCACGTGTGAGCAAGACACATTCTGGCTGGGTCACCTTCGCCGGCGTAATGCTGTTCATCGTCGGTGTACTGAACGTGATCTACGGCATCGCCGCGATCGCCGACTCGTCGTTCTTCGTTCAGGATCAGAAGTACATCCTCAGCAACCTCAACACGTGGGGCTGGATCACCCTGATCCTGGGCCTGTTCCAGCTGTTCGCCGCGTTCTCCCTGTGGTCCGGCGGGGTCTACGGCCGGGCCGTAGCAATTCTCGCAGCGAGCCTCAGCGCGGTCGGGGCGCTGCTGTCGATCCCCGCGTACCCGTTCTGGTCGCTCGCGGTGTTCGCGATCGACATCATCATCATCCACCAGGTGGCGAAGTACGGCGGCGCCGGGTACGAGGACGATCCCAGCCCGGCGACGGTGCAGGCCGCCCGGCGCGACGTGGTGCGCTAGGAGGGCTTCGGGGTCGACCCGGTCACAACCGCTCCGGCGCCCGCGACCGAGGTCACCTCCAGCTCACCGCCGAGCGCCGTCCACGCGGTCGCGCATGTTGGTCAGGCCGGCACCGCGGACGGTGCCGGGCGCCAAGCCGGCGGCGTCGTCACGCACCTCGAACCGGAGCACGGCGCAGTCCGAGAGCGAGATGCTCACGCGCGTCGCCCGCTCGGCGTGCTTGGCAGCGCTCTCCACCTCCGGCGGGTACCGGCCGATCCCGTCGGATCTGACGGTCGTCGCGACGGGCGCCCGGAGCGCGGCGGCGCGCAGAGCCTCGCCGAGGCCCGGTCGGCAAGGAGCGGCGGGCACACGCCGTGCGCCAGCGTGCGGATCTCGTCGAGCGTCGCCTCCACCTCCGGCACGAGCGTTCGCTGCCGGTCCGCCCCCGCAACCGGGTCTTAGCGCAGTGCGTCCTCCGCGAGCTCGAGCTCGATGCGGAGCGCCACCAGGCGCTGCTGGGCACCGTCGTGGAGGTCGTGCTCGATCGGCGCCGCTCGGCATCGGCCGAGGTGACGATGCGGGCGCGCGACTCAGCACCTCCTCGAGTGAGCTCTTCGCCTCCGCGGAAGACGCCGGTTGTCGAGCGCGACGCGCGCGTAGCCCGCGGCAGCCCCTACGAGCTCCGCTTGGTCCCTGAGCGCCTCCTCGTGAACGATCGCGGCGATCTCGCGATCGCCGTCGACGATGTGCGTGGCGAGCCGACCGGAGCCCGGCTGCGGAAGCTCCACCCACTTCCCAGGCGGCGGCTAAAACCGCCACAAACATCCATGTCCGCGGCTCGGTATCGAGCGGGGCCAACTCGAGTCGACCCTCCAAGCGGGTGACGGCAGGGTACCCGACAGGGCGACACCTCCCGACGGGTGCACGCACCAGTGCGGGTGTGGCGTGCACGCGCTAGGCGCGGCTCCCGCGAGTTGGGACGCTGGCACCGATGAGCGTCATCGGAGTGCTTACCGTGCACCACGAGGAGGAGGGCCGGCGAGCGTTGCGGGCCGTGGTAGCCGGCGCGCCCGGGTTCCACTACGCAGGCGAGGCCGCGTCCGCCGAGGAGGCGCTCGAGCTCGCGCTGGCGATCCGCCCCGCGCTCGCGCTGATCGCGAGCGGCATGCCCGGTATCGACGGCCACGAGACCGGCGAGAGACTCAAAGCCGCGCTTCCGGAGACCGTCGTGGTGCTGCTCGGCGACTCGGACGCGGAGACGCTGACGGGCGCGTCCCTGCGCGCACTGTGGGAACGGAACGGTTAGGAGTAGAGTCCGTGGCACTGGCAGCTGCGAAGGGACTTGCGACAACGCCTGGATCTGAACATGCGGCCGGTATGGCCCCGCTCATCGAGCGCCCGCGTTTACTCGACCTGGTCGAGCGAGGAGCGACCGGCCCACTTACACTGATTTCCGCCCCTGCCGGCTCCGGGAAGACGGTCCTGCTCAGGACCTGGATGTGCTCCGCGGACGAACCGGAGACGATCGCGCATGTCGCGCTCGGGCGCGAGCATGCCCAGCGCCGGGCCTTCTGGGTCGATGTGCTCGCGGCCGTCGCGCGTGCCCGCCCCGAGCTTTCCGGTCTCCCGGTCCCCGCGCGAGGCACGAGCTCGCTTGCCACATTGCGGAACGCTCTCGAAGACCTACCCGAGCCGCTCGTCCTCGTCCTCGACGACTTCCACGAGGCCGGGACCGGCGACGTGACGGAGGACGTCGCATGGCTTCTCGAGCAGGCGACGGCGGGACTCCGGTTGATCGTGGCTACGCGGAGCGACCCGGCCATCCGCCTCCAGCGGCTCAGAATCGCCGGCCGGCTCACGGAGATCCGCGCGGCCGACCTGGCCTTCACGCGCTCGGAGACGGAGGAGCTGTTCGACCCGCTCTCCCTCCCCGCCAGCGACGCCGAGACGCTCTGGGCGCGCTCTGAGGGCTGGGCTGCCGGCCTGCGCCTCGCGGAGCTTTCGCTCCACAGCCATGCCGACCCTGCCGCCTTCGTCGCGGGGTTCGCGGGCGACGACCGCGCCGTGAGCGACTACCTGCTGTCCGAGGTGGTGAGCGGCTACCCGGATGACGAGCTTGACTTTCTGCTTCGCACCTCGATCGTCGACCAGGTGAGCGGCGAGCTGGCCGACGCGCTCACCGATGGACATGAGGGTGAGCATTCCCTGCGCGCGCTCGCGCGAACCGACGGCTTCGTGGAGCCGCTGGACACGAGCGGCAGCTGGTTCCGCTACCACCCGCTGTTCGGAGAGGTGCTACGCGCCGAGCTCCGCCGCCGGCGACCGGACGAGCTGCCCGCCCTCCACGCCGCGGCGAGCCGCTGGCTGGCGGATCATGGGCAGCCGTTGAACGCCGTGCGGCACGCGGTCGCCGCTGGCGACTGGGAGCTCGCGGCGCAGGTGGTGGGCGAGCACTGGATCACCTGCATGGTGCAGGGCTACGGACCCATGCTCCGCGAGCTCACGAGTCAGATCCCGCCCGCCGTGGTGGCGGGCGACTCCGAGCTCGCGCTGGCGATGGCCGGCCTGCTCCTCGAGGCGGGCGAACTCGCCGAGGCCGCTGACCTGCTCCCGCGCGCGTACGAACACGCCCACGAGCTCAGCGCGGAGCGGCGCCGGCGCTTCACCGTCACCTCCACAGCGACCGCGCTCTACCGAGCCCGCCTCGAGGGCAATGTCGCGGAGGCGCTCAGCGCGGCGCGGCTCGCGCTCGGGGAGCGCTGGGATCGCGCCGTCGCGGTCGAGGTGCGGGCGCTCACCCTGGCCAACCTCGGCATCGCCGAGTTCTGGGCCGGCGACGTGGAGGATGCGCTCGAGCACCTTCAGGCAGCGGCCGGGCTCGCGCTCGAGTTCGGGACCGACCACGTGCTGTTCATCGCGGAGGCCTACCTCTCCGCGATCGACGCGCGCCAGGGGCGGCTCGCCGAGGCCCACGGCCGAGCCCGCACCGCCATCCAGCTGGCGGACCGGCGGGGCTGGGCGGACGTCCCGCATGCCGCGATCGCGTACGTGACGCTCGCGACCGTGCACCTCTGGTGGGCCGAGCCGGACGAGGCGGAGCGCGCGAGCGAACTGGCGCGCGACGCAATCGGCCGGAGCCGCGAGCCGCTGCTTGCACCGGTAGTGGCGCAGATCCGGGCGCACCTGCACGCCATTCGCGGCGAGCCGGTCAGGGCGCTCGACCTCCTTCGCAGCGGGGAGTCCGAGGGCAACCTGCCTGGCTGGCTGCGCGTCTCCGGGGCGATGGTCGAGGCGGAGATCTGGATCGGGCTCGGCGAGCCGGCCCGGGCGCGCGAGGCGCTCCGCGGGGTCAGCGGGGCTGAGCTGTCGGACGCCGCCGTGGGCATCGCCCGGCTCGAGCTCACGCTCGGCGACCCGAACGCCGCGATGCGGGCGGTCGCGGGCTTCCTCGCAGACGAGCGCGAATCGCTCATGCCGGTCACGAGGACCGAGGCGTGGACGATCGACGCGATCGCCCGTGACGCCATCCACGACGAGCCCGGCGCGCTGCGCGCAATTGAGCGCGCGCTCGACCTCGCGGAGCCACGCGGCTACTCGAACGCGATCCTCCGGTACGGACCGCCCGTGAGGTCGCTGCTGCGCCGGCGGATCGCGAGCGGCACCTCACATCGCGCCTTCGCGGGCGATCTGCTGTCGGTGCTCGAGCACGAGGCGCAGCCGCGGCGCATGAACGGAGACGTTCTGCTTGAGCCGCTCAGCGAGCGCGAGCTCGCGGTGCTGCGCTTCCTCCCGACGATGATGTCCAACTCGGAGGTCGCCTCCGAGATGTTTGTCTCCGTGAACACGGTCAAGACTCACCTGAAGCACATCTACCGCAAGCTCGACGTGTCCGACCGGCGCGACGCCGTCCGCCGCGGGCGCGAGCTTCGTCTGCTGAGCCCTGGCCTCGGCGACTCGTGAAGCTCCCGTCCATCCCGGGCGCGGTGCTCGACTTCGGGACTCAGGCCTTTCGCCGCTTCGTGGACGTGGAGGGCGCGCAGCAGGCCACCGTGCTATCCGCTCAGGCGTTCACCTCGCTGATCCCCTTTCTCGTGGTGGGCTCCGCGTTCGGGCCAGGAGACGAGGACCTGGCCGACCGGATCAACGACCGCTTCGACCTGCATGGGAACGCGGCGCGAAGCGTGGAGGCGCTCTTCGCCGACTCGGGCGAGGTGGAGAGCGCGGTTACCTGGGTCAGCATCGTGATCCTGATTCTCTCGGCGACATCGTTCACGCGCGCGCTGCAGAGAATGTTCGAGCGTGCATACGGGACCGAGCCGCTGGGGTGGAGCAAGGCGTGGCGGGGACTCGTCTGGCTGGGGGCGTTCTCTCTCTTCGTCGTGGTCTCCTCGCCGCTTCGCGAGACGCTCGAGGGCGTGGCGGGGATCGTGTTCGCAATCGGGGTCTCGACCGCGCTCGGCTTCGTCGTCTGGCTCGGCACCCCACTCATCCTGCTCGGCGGGATGGACTGGCGGCGGCTTGTGCCGGGCGCGCTCGTCTCCGCGGTACTCGGCGCGCTACTAAGCGTGGCGTCCGGCATCTACATGCCCATACTCGTGACTTGGTCGGCCGACAAGTACGGGTTGATCGGCATTGCGTTCTCGATCCAGTCCTGGCTCCTCACGGCGTCGTTCGTGGTGGTGGTCGGCGCCGTGGTCGGTGCTATCGCGAGCGAGCGCTTCGCGCCGCACCTCGAGCGCCTCGGCCGCCGGAGGGCTGGTGAGGCGGCTGCCTGATGCGGAGATGGATGCCTCGCGCCGCACCGTGCTGGCCGCTGAGCGCACCTGGCTCGCCTGGTGGCGATCCGGGATCGCGGCAGCAACCGCCTCGGTCGCGGTGGGTGGCGTGGTGCCGGAGCTTGTGGGCGGCGGGAGGACGGCGTACGTCGTCCTCGGCGCCGGCTACGCGACGCTGGCTGTGGCCGCGTTCGCTGCCGCGGGGCTCCGCCAGCGCGGCCTCGAGCGCGCGCTCGAGCGAGGCAGCTTCGAGCCGGCTCCCGTTTGGTGGATCGCCGGCCTCACGGTCGCGGGGATGGCGCTCGCCCTCGCCACCCTCGCCGTTATCGTGGTCCAGTCCTAGCCAGGACCGTCGCCCAGGCGCCGTACCTCGATCAACTCGAGGCCGAGCGACTGGATCCGCTCGAGCACTCCGTGGAGCTCCGACTGGTCGCGCAGTTCGCCCCGCATGACCGTCTCGGCCGGGGTCACGGACGCGGTGAAGTCCTCCAGCGCGCCCGAGACGGAGTCGCTCAGCCGGCCCCTGACGCGAATCTCGTACTCGGCGGGCGCGACCACGATCAGGCCGCCACCCGACAGCCCATGAGGAAGCCGCCGCCGTCCATGCGAACCAATCCGCTGGCGGTAGCGGCCATGCCGCGACCGTACTCACGAAAGGGTGACCGGGCATCACCCCGGCCGGGTGAGCGCCGGTCAGTTCCGGCTATGGGGTCGCGCTGGATCACCCGCGCATCAAACCTTGCGTCAGCGGTCTTCGCGGGAGTGCTGAGGGCAGTTGCGCCCAGCACGCTCACGCGGCACTCCCATTCGAACGCTTTATCTACACCCTTTGGTGAGGCGTATGGTTGCGCGGAGGCCGGGACGGATACCCGGGACTTGGCGATGGCTACCACTTATGCACCACAGGTGCTGGGCGCCCGAGCTCAGCCCAGATCCCACGCGCTGGAGGCGCGTTTGGCGGTGGCGGGCGTCCTCGTGTGCGTCGGTGCGGTCGCTATGGCCGCGGCGAGCGCACAGAGTGACGCGGCGTTCGGGCGCGGACTGCTCCAGCTGTTGATCGTGGGCGTGCCGATCGCGGTCGGGCTCTATGCCCTGCGTTCGCCGGTCAACAAGTCGTTCGGCATCGCCCTGTTGGGGATCGGCTTCGCGTGGTCACTGACCGCGCTGGCGGAGTCGCCTGACAGCGTGCCGCACACGATCGGCCGCCTCTCGACGTGGCTGACCTTCCCATGCGTCGTCTACCTCCTGCTGGCCTTCCCGCACGGCCGAATCGAACGGGGCTTCGATCGCGCGGTATTCCTCGGAATCCTCGGCGTCATGGTGTTCCTGTTCTACGGGACAGCACCCTTCCTGGCAGCGTTCCCCCCGAAGACCCTCTGGTCGACCTGCATAACGGACTGTCCAGCCAACGCCCTCTTCATCCTCGACGAGGAGCCGGCCTTCATGACGCAGGTCGTCCTCGCACGCGAATGGCTCGTCGAGCTGCTCTGGGTCGGGATCTTCTACTCGATGTACCGCCGCTGGCGCGCGGCCTCGCCGCTGCAGCGGCAGGCAGTGGGGCCCGCATTCGTTGCAGGGGCCCTGCTGGGCGTGTCCCACTACGTGCACATCACGACGCGCCAACTCGGCGCGCCGGCGGACACCGTGATCGCCCTGTCTTCGATCTGGACGTTCTGCATCGTCGCCGTGTGCGCGGCCTTCCTCTTCGGCCTCGTGCGGAAGCGGATGCTCCTGGCCGGGGCGCTCGCGCGGCTCGGGGCCGCGCTGCGCGCCAGCGACGACCGCGCGCAGATACGTGACGAGCTGGCTACCGCCCTAGGCGACTCGACGACGGAGCTGCTCTTCCACGATCCGGGCTCCGGCGCCTGGCACGATGCGCGCGGCCGCAGCGTCCGCGGCCCGCAGGAGCCCGCCGGCGATCGCGCTGTAACCGCCATCTACACCGACGACGGCCGCCATCACGCCGCGATGGTCCACGACGTCGCGCTTCTGGACGACCGGGAGCTGTTGGACGGCGTCAGCGGCATGGTGCTTGCCGGCTGGCGTCACGAGCAACTGGCTGCCGACCTGGGCAGGGCGATGAGCGACCTCGACGACTCGCGCCGCCGGATCGCCGAGGCCGCGGACGTCGAGCGCGCCCGGATCGAACGCGATTTGCATGACGGCGCGCAGCAACGCCTGGTCGCCCTGCGCATTCGGCTCGGGATTACGGAGGATCTGCTCAAGACGGATCCGCGTGCCGGCGCAATGGAAATTCACGAACTCGGGTTCGAGGCGGAACGCGCCCTCGAAGAGCTGCGCTCCCTCGCCCATGGCGTCTACCCGCCGCTGTTGACCGACAGGGGCCTCGCGGACGCGCTGCGCGTCGTGGCCGCCCAGGCCCCGATACCCGTCCACCTCAGCGCGGCCGCTGTCAGACGGTATCCGATCGAGATCGAGAGCGCCGTGTACTTCACCTGCGCGGAGGCGCTCCAGAACGCGCTCAAGCACGCCGGCGGCGTCACCGGCGTCTGGGTCGAGCTCAGGGAGACACCCGGCACGCTCCACTTCGAGGTCCGCGACGACGGGCGAGGGTTCAGTCCCTCCGATCACGACGGGCGCGGGCTCCGGAACATGCATGACCGCATCGAGGCGATCGGTGGCAACCTCACCGTGGACTCCACGCGCGGGTACGGCACACGCGTGAGCGGCTCGGTCAGTGAACCAGGGCCTTGAGCCCTCCCACGAACCCGTATACGCCGATCACGCCGAGACCGGACCATTTCGCGAGGGTGAATGCAGCGGGAGCGAAGATGAGACGCCAGCCATCGAGGCATCAATCGCACTCGGACTCGGTCGTGCCCGCGAAGTTCTCCACGGCGGTCACCATCGCCGCGACGTCCGTCGCCACGGGCGCGATGTCCTCGGCCGTCGGCGACTCGGACAACTCGCCCGCGGATTGCTTCAGGCTGTCCAGCGAGTCGCGCATGGCACTCGTCTCCTCCGGGAAGTCG
>DASQTS010000008.1:0-26406 GCA_035641775.1 Thermoleophilaceae bacterium | reverse complement strand
GAGGAGGAGGCGGCGGCGATGATCGTGAACGGCTTCATCGAGCCGGTCACGAAGGAGCTGCCGATGGAGTACGCCGTCGAGCTGAATCGCCTGATCCAGCTCGAGATGGTCGACTCGATCGGCTGACGGTCAGCCGCCCGGAGCGGCGTCCTCCATCCGCTTCGACATCTCGTCGGGCGACACGTCCTCGACGTGCGTGGCGACATGCCAGTGATGCCCGAACGGGTCCTCGAAGCTTCCGAGGCGATCGCCGTAGAACTGGTCCTCGACCGGGCGCAGTGCCTTGGCGCCGGCCTCGACCGCGCGCTCGAAGACGCTGTCCACGTCCTCGACGTACATGTGCAAACTCACCGGCGTGCCGCCGGTCGACCGCGGGCCGCGAGCGTTCATCTCGGGGTGCTCGTCGGCCAGCATGACCACCGAGTCGCCGATCTCGAGCTCGGCGTGGCCGACTCTGCCCTCCGGGGCGTCCATGCGCATCCGCTCGGTCGCCCCGAACACCGACGCGTAGAAGTCGATCGCGGCGGCCGCGCCGTCGACGATCAGGTAGGGCGTGACTCTCCGATAGCCCTCCGGGATCGGATTCACCATGGCGTGCACCTCCTTGTATCGGATGTAGCTCGACCAACACTCTATTTCCCGCCACGGGAGTGGCAACGAACCGGAGAAGGCTCAGGAGTTGCGCCATTCCTGCCGATCCCCAGAGTGATGAGCGTCAACGACCTCGTGCTCGTCCAGGGGATGCGCGACACCAAGCTCGCGCTCGAGCGCTGGAACCGAGAGCCCGGCACCGCCCTCCGCCCCTGGTGCGCCCTCAGCGTGGCGATCGCCGCGGCGCTGCTGTTCGCCGTCTACGCGGTGGCCAAGCTCGCACCCGAGGACCCCACGCTCTACGTGCTCCCGGGCTACAACGTCGAGGCCGGCATCGACGACTACGCGCACGTCCTGTTCCGCAACTCCCTCGTGCTCGCGCTGCATGCGCTCGCGTGCGTCGCGGGCTTCATGGCCGGCAGCTCGCTGCCGCTCTCGGCCGCCCACCGCAGCGGCCTGTCGAAGTGGGTGCACGAGAAGGCCGGCCCGCTGGCGATTGGCTTCGTGGTCTGCGCCACGCTCTTCTCGCTGTGCACCCAGGCTTATGTGATCGGCGGGAACGCCGCCTCGATCGCGACGCAGGTCGGCACGACCCCGGGGTTGCTGATGCTCACCCTGCTCCCGCACGCGCTGCCGGAGCTGTTCGCGCTGTTCCTCCCGCTCGCCGCATGGATGGTGGCCAGCAGGCGCGGCGACTGGCACGAGCTGCTGGCCGCCACCTTCGTGACCGTGGCGATCGCAATCCCGATCCTGCTCGCGGCCGCGGCAATCGAGGTCTGGGGCTGGCCCACGCTGCTCAACGACGTCGCGGGCTGAACGCAAACGGGGCGGCCAAAGGCCGCCCCGTTCACGTAAGCCTCGGCTACGCCGCGGCTAGCACTTGACCTGCTTGCTGGCGGTGAACTTCCGTGCCGGCTCGGAGGCCGTGGTCTCGGTCGTGAAGGTGGCGCGAACCGTCCGCCGCGTGCCCTTGCATCCCACCTTGCTGTAGAAGCCCCACCTCTTGCCGTTGATCGTCTTCTCCGCGCGAGCGATGGTGGAGACGGACTCGCGGATCGAATTGTCGACGCCAGTGACGGGATGCTTCAGGTTCTGCGGAACGGTGAAGCGCAGATCGCTGCCGACGACCCCGGCGATCCTGGTCCTTACGAACTTCGCCTTGATGGCCGTGGCGATCGGCAGCGGGCACCCAATGACGTTCGAGTCGAAGCTCGGGGGCGGCGGCTGGCCGTTGCTGTCGAGCCGGATGGCCATCCCGGTACCGATGTTGTACAGCCGCAGGCGCAGGTTGCATGGCAGGCTCTCGCTCAGCCGCTGGTCGCTGCTCGGGCCGGCCGCGTTCTTGACGATGCCCTTGCCGACGAGCGCCTTGGTGCACCTGGCCGGCACGACCGGGTTGTCGATGTCGGTGAACGCGCACCTCGGCTTGACCCTGGTGTTGGCCAGAAGGCCCTCGGCGCCAATCGCGTACTTCTCGATGACCGTCGCGCGCTTCGACGGGTCCGTCTCGCCGACCCGGAACCCGAACGTCAGGTTGGTCGGCTTCGGCTTCGCCAAGCTGCCCTTGCCCTTCGCGCTCGTGGAAGCCTTATGAAGCGTGTACGTGTTCGCCGCAAAGGCGACGCTGGCCACTGCCGCCAGCGCAACGAGCGCCAGCGCGGCCACCAAGACCTTTCGCATCTCTCCTCCTGGGTGGAACTTCAACTAAGCCAAACGAGTCGTGCAGCCTATACGAGCCCGGGCGTGGCGCCCCACTGGCATCCTTCGAACGAGTGCGCCCGTCCGCGGAAGCTGAGATCTACGCGCCCGAGTTCCCGCGCGAGCTCGAATGGGTGAACGTCGCGTTCCTCCGAATGAACACGCTCATGGGCCGCGGAGCGGTGCTCGTCGAGTTCTGGGATTTCGCGCGCGTCAACTCGCTGCGCACGCTGCCGTACCTGAAGGAGTGGCACGGGCGCTACGCGGACGCCGGCCTGCGCGTGATCGGCGTGCACACTCCCGGCTACTCGTTCGGGCGCGACCGCGAGACGGTCGTGCGCGCGGTCGAGCGGCTCGAGGTCCCGTACGCGGTGGCGCTCGACCCGGACTACGCGGTCTGGCGCCTGTACGGCAACAAGGGCTGGCCGGGCCGCTACCTGTTCGACCGCACCGGGAAGCTCACGCTGATCCACTACGGCGAGGGCGAGTACGACGACACCGAGCGCGCGATCGGCGAGGCACTCGGCGTGAAGGTCGAGCCCGTGGAGCCCCTGCGCCCGGAGGATGCGCCGGGCGTCCTGCTCGAGCCGCAGACCGCCGACATCGCGCTGCCCGCCGACCGCGAGCGGCTCGAGCTGGTGCGCGACTGGACTGACGGCGAGGACTGGATCGCCGCCGCCGACGCGGGCGCCGCCGCCCGCTTCAGCTACACCGCCGGGGGCGCCTACGCCGCGCTGTCGGGGGGCGGCGTGGAGCCGGGGCTGTACGAGCTCGAGGACGGCGTGGTGGAGGCGGAGTCACCCGGACTCCGCCTGCACGGCGTGCAGTTCACGCCCGTGCCGCCAGCGCCTTCCGGATCTCCTTCGGAAGCATGAAGCGGACGTCCTCCTGGACGACCTCGAACTCGGACACGTCGGAGGTGCCGCGGGCGCGGAAGAACTCGATCAGCCGCTGGACGAGCTCCTCGGGCGCACTCGCACCGGAAGAGATGCCCACCACGCGCTTGCCCTCGAGCCACTCCTCCTGCACCTGCGTCTCGTTGTCGATCAGGTGCGAGTCGGCGCCGTGGTCGCGGGCGACCTCGACGAGCCGGTTCGAGTTCGACGAGTTGCTCGACCCGATCACGAGCACGAGGTCGCACTCGCGCGCCATCTGGCGCACCGCGAGCTGGCGGTTGGTCGTGGCGTAACAGATGTCGTCTGACTTCGGGCCCGTGATGTTCGGGAAGCGCTCCCGCAGGCGGCGGATGATGCGATCGGTCTCGTCCACGCTCAGCGTGGTCTGCGTGAGGTAGGCCACCCGGTTCGGATCTGGAAGCTCGAGCCGGTCCACATCCTCCTCGGTCTCGACGAGCACGAAGTGGTCGGGAGCCTCGCCCATCGTTCCCTCGACCTCCTCGTGTCCCTCGTGGCCGATCAGGACGATCGTGTAGCCGTCGGAGGCGAACTTCTTCGCCTCGACGTGCACCTTCGTGACGAGAGGGCAGGTCGCGTCGATCGTGCGGAGCTCGCGCGCCTGGGCGTTGGCGTGCACCGTCGGCGAGACGCCGTGGGCGGAGAAGACGACCGTCTCGCCCTCCGGCACCTCCGTCTCCTCGTCGACGAATACCGCGCCGCGCTCGCGGAGCTGCTCAACCACGTGCTTGTTGTGCACGATCTCCTTGCGCACGTACACCGGCGGGCCGTACAGCTCGAGCGCGCGCTCGACCGTCTGCACGGCGCGGTCGACGCCCGCGCAGTAACCGCGCGGCGCGGCGAGCAGCAGCTTTTCGGGAGCGGCGGCCATCTGAGGTGAGGCTAGCGATCAGAGGTCGCGCACGAGCCTCCATACGGTCTCCCCCACGGCGTTGACGCTCCGCGCCGAGACGGCAGACATGTCGTCGCAGCGGCGGTGCCAGCAGGGGAAGTCGAAGTCGATCAGGTCGATCGAGGGGACGCCGCGGCGGAGGAACGGGATGTGGTCGTCGGAGATCGCGCCCTGGTTGCCCCCGGGGAAGAATCGGATTGCGCCGGCACGGCGGGCGGCGTCACGGAGGCGCCGCCAGAGCGCGGGCGACGAGTTGCTCTCGTATTGGATCGTGAGCTCGCGGTCGCCGACGAAGTCGAGCAGGACCATCGCGCGCGCGTTCGAGAACGCCGCCGCGGCGACCTTGCTCCCGCGCAGGCCCTTCTCCTCGAAGTCCGCGTCCGCGGCGCCGCGGGGCGACTCCTCGCCGTCGAAGAAGACGAAGTGGATCGTGTGCCGCGGACGCCTGATCGTGCGCGCGAGCTGCGCGACGACGGCGGTGCCGGACGCCCCGTCGTTCGCGCCCACGAAGCCCGGGATGTCCTTCGTGTCGTAGTGCGCCCCGACCACGATGTAGCCGGGCTCGCGCCCGCGCACGGTGCCGATCACGTTCCGGAGGCCGCCCGGGACCTCCTGGTAGCGACCGCGGGGCACGATCCGCTGGAGCAGGTCGGCAAGCCGGCGCGACTCCGGCGAGCCCGCCGGGCGCGGACCGAGCTCGACCTGCCGGCGCAGCAGCCGAAAGGCGGCCGCGCCGTCGAAGCGGTCGACGACCGCCGCGGCGGGCGTCGTGCTGCCGTCCGCCTCGTCGTCGCCGGTGAACGGCAGGTTGTTGGTGGCGACGAGCGCCACGAGCGTCAGTCCGAGTGCGACCTGAACCGCAAGCACGATGCCCAACAGCTTCACAGAGCGGATTGTCCCGGGTAGGCTCCGCCGATGGCGACGCAGGGCCACAAGGACCGCCTGAGCGCGGTGGACGCCTCGTTCCTCGCCCAGGAGAAGCACGCCTCGCACATGCACGTGGGCGCGCTCGCGACCTTCGACGGGCCGCCGCCGGCGCGCGCCGAGCTGTGCGCGCACCTGGAGGCGCGTCTGGGGCTCGTGCCGCGCTATCGCCAGAAGCTGGCGTTTCCGCGGCTCGACGCGGGGAGGCCGTTCTGGGTGGACGACCCGACCTTCAACCTCGACTACCACGTGCGCCACACCGCGTTGCCGAAGCCGGGCAGCGACGACCAGCTGCGCGAGCTCGTGGGCCGCATCTTCTCTCAGCGGCTCGACCGCTCGAAGCCGCTCTGGGAGCTCTGGATCGTGCACGGACTCGAGGACCGCCGCTTCGCGCTCATCTCGAAGACGCACCACGCGCTGGTGGACGGTGTCTCGGGTGTGGACATCGCGACGGTGCTGTTCGACCTCTCCCCAGTGCCGTCCCAACCCGAGCCCGGCGACCCGTGGACGCCCGAGCCCGAGCCGTCCGACGCCGAGCTCGTGGCCGAGGGCATGATCGGCCTCGTGAAGACCCCCTTCAGCCTCGCCGGCCATGCGGTCGGGGCGCTGCAACGCCCCGGCGAGACGCTCGAGAAGGTGCGCGAGGCGGCCGAGGGCGTGGGCGAGGTGGTCTGGGCTGGGCTGAACCCCGCGCCCGAGGTGCCGCTCAACGTGCCGATCGGGCCGCACCGCCGTGTGCGTTGGGTGGAGAGCCGCCTAGCCGACTTCAAGGAGATCAAGAACGCGCTCGGCGGCACCGTCAACGACGCCGTGCTGGCGGTGGTCGCGGGCGCGCTGCGCAAGTGGCTGCGCGACCGCGGCGTCCGCACGGAGGGAGTCGAGCTGCGCGCGCTCGTGCCGGTGTCGATTCGCGCTGAGGACGAGCGCGGCTCGCTCGGCAACCGCATCGCGGCGATGCGCGGACCGCTCCCCGTGTACGTGGACGATCCCGTGGAGCGCCTCCGCGTGGTCCAGCGCGGCATGGGCCAGCTGAAGGAGTCGAAGCAGGCCCTCGGCGCGGAGGTGATCGCCGGGCTCCAGGACTTCGCTCCGCCCACGCTGCTGGCCCAGGCGTCGCGCCTCAACTTCTCGACCAGGCTGTTCAACCTGATCGTCACGAACGTCCCGGGCCCGCAGTTCCCGCTCTACCTGCTCGGCCGCGAGATGGAGCAGATCGTGCCGATCGCGTTCCTGCCCGAGAACCACGCGCTCGCGATCGCGATCATGAGCTACAACGGCAAGGTCGACTTCGGGCTGCTCGCGGACCACGACGCGATGCCGGACATCGACGCCCTCGCCGGGCAGCTCGAGGACTCGCTCGCCGAGCTGCTGGCCGCCGCGCGCAAGGCCGCGAAGTCGAACGCGAGGACGAACGGCCGCAAGAAGGACGGCACGCCGGGGAAGGCGCGAAAGAAGACGCCAGCGTCCTGATGCGTCGCACGATCTCGGTCGCCGCGCTCGCGGCCGCAAGCCTGGTCGCGCCCCCTGCGCACGCCGCCCCGCCGCCTCCCTTCGGACACGCCTGCCTGCCGCAGAACGGCGTGCTCTTTTGCCCCACCGCGAGCGACGCGGAGCGAGTGCCGAGCTGGGACGGGGTGCCGCTCGACGCGGATGTCACGCTCCCGCCGAGCGGCGACGGCCCCTTCCCGGCGATCGTGATGCTGCACGGCTGGGGCGGGAGCAAGACGGCGTTCGAGTCGAATACCGGCGCCGGCGACTACAACAACCTGTTCTACGCGCGGCGCGGCTACGCGGTCGTGAACTACTCCGCCCGCGGCTGGGGGCGCTCGTGCGGCACGGCCGACTCGCGCACGTCGCCGGGATGCGACCGCGGCTGGCTCCACCTCGCGGACCACCGCTACGAGGGACGCGACACCCAGCACCTCGTCGGCCTGCTCGTGGACCAGGGCGTCATCCGGCCCGACGCCATCGGCGTCACAGGCATCTCGTACGGCGGGATCCAAACGCTGAACCTCGCGCGGCTTCGGAACCGCATGCGCCTGGAGGACGGCTCATTCGTGCCGTGGCAGAGCCCGGCAGGGAAGCCGCTGTCGATCGCCGCCGCGTGGGCCCGCTGGGCGGCGTCCGACCTCACCTACGCGCTCCAGCCGAACGGGCGCTTCCTCGACTTCCGCACACCGCGCCGAAACCAAGGCATCCGGCCGGGCGGGGTCATGAAGAAGAGCTACCTCGACGGGCTGTACGCGACCGGCACCGCGGGCGGCTTCTACGCCCCGCAGGGCGGGCCCTTCAACGCCGACATTACGACCTGGAAGGCGCTCTCCGACCGCGGCGAGCCGGCGCGCCCGGACGCGCTTGCCGTGGGCCGCGAGCTCACGCGCTTCCACAGCTGGGCCGGGCTGTCGGGCCCGAGCCCGCCGCTGCTGGTGCAGAACGGCTGGACGGACGACCTGTTCCCCGCGCCCGAGGCGCTTCGCGTGTACCGGACCTTCAGGGCAGCGCCCGGCGCCCGCATCTCGCTCCAGCTCGCGGACCTCGGCCATCCGCGGGGGCAGAACAAGGCACGCTCGCTCCGCGT
The DNA here is from genome assembly GCA_035641775.1 of Thermoleophilaceae bacterium. Classification (GTDB taxonomy): domain Bacteria; phylum Actinomycetota; class Thermoleophilia; order Solirubrobacterales; family Thermoleophilaceae; genus JACVRW01. The sequence goes on along the minus strand of DASQTS010000008.1, from coordinate 18,809 downwards.
CACCACCGAGCAGGGCGCCGCGTTCTTCGACGCCTACCTGAAGCGCGAGGGCCGACCGCCGGCGCACGGCAGCGTCCTCGCGTTCACGCAGACCTGCCCCGCGGGCGCCCGCGAGGGCAGGCCTATCCGGGCGGAGAACTGGGAGCGCCTCCATCCACTGACGCTCCCCGTGCGCCGAGCGCGTGGCCAGGTCGTGCGTTCGAACGGCGGGCGTCGCGCGACGGCCCGCGCGATCGATCCGATCGGCGGGGCGGCATGCAACAAGGTGAGCGCACGGCGCGCACGCGGCACGGCTCTTGTCCAGCGGCGCGTCAGGCGGCCCTTCACGCTGCTCGGGATGCCGACCGTGGAGGCGAGCATCCGCACGCGCGGCCGGGGGGGCTTCCTCGCGGCGCGGCTGTGGGACGTGCACCGCGGGCGGATGACGCTCGTTTCGCGCGGCGTCTACCGCCTGCGCGACCACCAGCGGGGCGACATCGTCTTCCAGCTGTTCGGCAACGGCTGGCGGTTCCGCCGGGGCCACGTGGCGAGGCTGGAGCTGGTCGGGCGCGACCCGTTCTTCCTCCGCACCAGCAACTTCCGCTTTTCGGTCAGAGTGGCAGGAATCCGGGTACTCCTTCCCGGACGGTGACCGAGGCGCGCGCCAACGTGGGGGATGTCGAGCTCGTCTACGAGACGATCGGCGATTCCTCCGGCGAGCCGATGCTGCTGGTGATGGGCCTCGGGATGCAGCTCATCCACTGGGACACCGAGCTGTGCGAGCTGCTCGCCGAGCGCGGCTTCTTCGTGATCCGGTTCGACAACCGCGACGCGGGGCGCTCGACACAGGTGCGGGCGCCGGTTCCGAACATCATGCGCCTGATGGCAGGCATGCCGACCCCCGTGCCCTACCTGCTCGATGACATGGCGAACGACGCCTTCGGGCTGCTCGACCGCCTCGACGTCGAGCGCGCGCACGTCGTGGGCACGTCGATGGGCGGGATGATCGCCCAGGCGATGGCGATCGCGCGCCCGGAGCGCGTGCTCTCGCTCGCCTCGATGCTGTCCACGACCGGCGACCGCCGCGTCGGCGCGCCGAAGCTGCGCGTGTGGAGCGTGCTGATGCGGCGCGCCCCGCGCGACCGGGACGCCTACGTGGAGTACTTCGTGCGGGTGTTCAGGACGATCGGCTCGCCGGGGTACCGAGCCGACGAGCAGCGCGTCCGCGAGCGCGCGGCCGCGACCTACGACCGCGGGCACCACCCGGCCGGCACGGCGCGGCAGCTCGCCGCGATCCTGGCGTCGCCGAGCCGCGCGGCGGCGCTCCGGGAGCTCGACGTGCCGACAGTGGTGATCCACGGCGAGAAGGACCCTCTGGTGCCCTTCCGAGCCGGGGAGGCCACCGCCCGCGCGATCCCGGGCGCGCGGTTCGTCGAGATCCCCGAGATGGGCCACGACCTGCCGAAGGAGCTCTGGCCGGCCTTCGTGAACGCGATCGCGGATAACGCGGAGCGCGTCGGTGCGAAGCAGCCCGCCTAGGCGCCTACTCCAACTCGGTGCTCGGCCGTCAGCGTCTCGGCCATCGCCCGCGTCTCGGAGTCCAGCTCGGCGGGCACCAGCTCGTACTCGCGTGCATACTCGGTGACGATCGCTTCGCGTACCGCGGCCCACGTTGCGTCCGGGGCCTCCGTGCGCACCGAGCCGCTCGCGGCGGGCTCCCAGTCGAGCCCGAGCGCCGCATAGACCGGCTCGAGCACGCCGTTGATCCGATCCTCTCCCTCCACGACCAGGACCAAGCCGGTGTGCGACCCGCCGCCCACCACCCGCTGGCCGATCCCCGCGAGCTTCGCGACGCCACGCGCGTTCAGGCTGTAGCGGCCGGGGCAGTACTCGCCGGGCACCTCGCCCACGCGAGCGTCGACGCCGACGCGCGCCAGCGCGCGGGCGAGCCGCTCGGCGGAACGCGCGAAGCGGTCGTGGATGCCGCCGCGCGGCTCCGCGTCCGGCACGGCGTGTCCGACCTCCATCGTGCCGTCGTGGAAGACGGCCGCCCGCCCGCCGGCCAGCCGCAGGGTGGCGTCGAACCCGCGCTCGCGCGCCGCCCGCACCGCCTCCGCATAGCCAAGCGCGACGGCGTCCCGCTTCGCGAAGGCCACCGTCGTGCCGGTCGGCGCGATCCGGAGCGTCTCCGGTAGCGCTCCGGACGCGACCCGGAACATCAGCGCGCGCGAGACGGCCGCATCGAGCGCGGGATCATCAGCGAAGGAGTCCTCCAGGAGTCGCAGCCGAGGCACGCGGCAACTATGGCGGGCGCGCGGCCGAGGCTATGCCGCGACTTCTTCGCCGTCGTCCGGCGACCAGTCGAGCGCGGACAGCGCGCGGTCCTTGCCCGTGAGCTTCGCCCCGCGCAGGCACAAGTCGGCGCCAGCGATCAGGTCGTCGACGGAGGCGGCATCGTCGGGATAGATCACCCAGCCGACGCTCGCGGTCACCCGGATGTCGTCGTAGTCGAGGTCGCGCAGCGTGTCGAGGACGCGCTCGGACAGCAGCGTCATCGCGTGCTGCGTAGCACGCGGGACCAGCACGGCGAACTCGTCGCCGCCGAGCCGCGTGACCACGTCGTCCGTCCGGACGCAGCGGCGCAGCCGCGCTGCGGTCTCACGCAGCACCGCGTCGCCGGCCGGATAGCCATGCGCGGTGTTGACGTCCTTGAAGCCGTCGAGGTCCACGAGCAGCAGGCCGCTTGGGGACTCGCGCTCGGTCTCGGCCGTGAGCCAGTCGATCATCGCGCGGCGATTCGGAAGCTCGGTGAGCGGATCGAGCAGGGCCAGCGCCTCGGCGCGCTCGCGCAGCTCCACCAGCAGCTCCTTGCCCTTGACGATCAGCAGGCCGAGCACCAGATACGCCGGGCAGACGACGATCAGCTCGCCGATGTAGCCCTGCGACACCGCCTCGTGGTCGTAGAGCAGCGGCACCAGCGCCGTGGCGACGCAGGCGAGGACGTAGGGGACCGCGTCGTGGCGCCGGTAAAAGTACGCCGCGTAGACCAGCAGGAAGAAGAAGTAGAAGCGGGCGGGCGAATCGGCGCCGCCGGTGGAGGCGACTACGCTGCCCACCACCGCGATCGCGCCGATCGCGGGCGCGTGCCAGAACCAGGCACCCTGCTGCTCCGGCTTGGCGAATGCCACGCAGAAGATGCCCCACGTGACGCACACCGCGGCGAGCGCCACCACCCAGTTCCGGTGGGCGTTCTCCACGCCCGGAACTAGAAGCAGGATGAGAGCGGTGATTCCGGCAGTCAGAAACAGAACGCCGGCCAATGTGCCGGCGAGCGTGCGCTCCTCCTGAACGGTGTGGACCCGAGCCGCCACCCTGAGGCGGTTATCGGCACTTCAGTGAGGCCTCAGTAGCCCAGCGCGAACTTCGCTTCCTCGCTCATCATGTCGGGCGTCCAGGGCGGGGTGAAGGTCATCTTGGGGTGCACGGCGTTCACGCCGTCGAGCTCGCCCACGAACTCCTCGATCTGCTCCGCGACTTGCGGCCCGATGGGGCATCCGGGAGACGTGAGCGTGAAGTTGACGAAGACGTCGGGGCCCTCGACCTCGACCTCGTAGATCAGGCCGAGCTCCACGAAATCGAGCCCCAGCTCGGGGTCGATGACGTTGGTGAGCGCCTCTTGGACGTCGTCCACGGTCACGGTTGACATAGGACGAGGATAGTAGGGTCAGGCCGTGCCTCTCTGGGTACTGGCACTCCTCTTCCTGCTCGTCCCGGTCGCCGAGCTGTACGTCATCTACCAGGTCGGTGACGCAATCGGCGTGCTCTGGACGTTCCTGCTGCTGGCGGCGGATTCGCTGCTCGGCTCGCTGCTCCTGAAATCGCAGGGCAGGACGGTCTGGCGCAGGTTCAACGACAACCTGGCCCAGGGCCGGATGCCGCACCGCGAGGTGATCGATGGCGTGCTCGTCATCTTCGGCGGCGCTTTCCTGATCACGCCGGGCTTTCTCACGGACGTCGTAGGCCTGACGCTGCTCGTGCCGCCCACGCGGGCCGTCGTGAGGCGCTTCCTCGTTCGGCGGCTCGGGCGGCGCGTGATGGTAGGCGGCGGCCGGCCCGACTACGACGTGGAGGGCACCGCGCGCGACTACGACGACATGCCCCGACACGGACTCGAGCGGTGAGCGCTCCGGCGCTCGCGCTGTCCTTCTTCGACCTCGCCCACGACATACACGGGACGACGCGGTCGGGGGCCTCGGTCCTGTTCGAGGGCCGCAAGCCGGTGGCGCTCCCGGAGGGCCCCACGATCGAGCCGAGCGACGACGGCTGGCGCGCCGAGCTCCCCGGAACCCTGTCCCTCGCGGTCGAGCCGGTGTCCGATCCCGGCGAGCTCGGCGGCGTGCGGGCCCGGGTGGTCCGTGTCCGCGGCACCGCCGCCGGCCGCCAGGTGGACGGGCTCGGCACGCTCTCCGAGACGACGGTGCCACCGCGCTGGGACGAGCTCGACGCAATCCGGAGCATCTCGGCGCTGGTCGACGAGCAGCACGCGCTGCTCGCCGTGGCGCGCCGCCCGCGGGGCGCGGTGGGCCACGGCCACGAGCTGGTGCGCGCCCAGCTCGTGGAGGACGGCGCGCTGCTCGCCGTCGAGGACGCCCGCATCTCGACCGTCTACGACGGCGGAGGCCGGCAGCGCAGCGCCGGGCTCGAGCTGTGGATGCCCGGCGAGGAGTTTCCGCGCCGCGGCTCCGGTCTCGTTATCGCGGGCTCGTCGCTCGACCTCGACGGCCTGCAGGTCCACGTCGCCGTCTTCCGCTGGCGCCTCGACGGGCGCGAGGCCATCGGCTCGTACGAGCTGATGCTGCGCTCGGAGCCGCCCGCCGCCGCGTGAGGGACGTTCTCATCTGCGACTTCGGCGGCGTCCTGACGTCGCCGATCCAGGAGGGCTTCCTCGCCTACCAGGAGGAGTCGGGGGTCTCGCTGGAGCAGCTCGGCACCGCGCTCGGCCGCGCCGCCGAGGAGCACGGCGAGCACCCTCTGTTCGCGCTCGAGCGCGGCGAGATCACGGAGGTGGAGTTCGCGCGACGCGTCCAGGCTCACCTCGAGGACGGCTTCGACCCGATCAGGCTGCGCACGCTCTACTTCGAGAGGCTCCGGCCGAACCCGGCGATGGTCGACTACGTGCGCGAGCTGCGCGGCCGCGGCGTGCGCGCCGCGCTGCTCACGAACAACGTGCGTGAGTGGGAGCCGCTCTGGCGCGCGAAGCTTCCCGAGATCGACGAGCTGTTCGAGCTGGTGGTGGACTCCGCGTTCGTCGGCATGCGCAAACCCGACACCGCGATCTACTCGCTCACCCTCGAGCGCCTCGGCGGCGTGCCGCCCGAGCGCTGCGTGTTCGTGGACGACCTCGACGTGAACTGCGAGGCGGCCCGGGCGCTCGGCATGGCAGCGGTCCGCTTCGAGAGCGCCGAGCAGGCGATTCCCCGGATCGAGTCAGCCCTACTCGGCGCGCCCTGACTTCGACGAAGCGCCGCCGCTAAGCGCGAAGTCTGCGTTTCGTCTTTCTTGCGGTGCGCCACATCCGGGACATCTTCCGGGCATTCTGCGCGTAGAGCTTGCCCTTCGACACCGGCGGCAGCTCGAGGCCGCCGACCATCTTGTGCGGCAGTAGCACCCAGCCGCCGTCCTCCTCGACGAGGTCGCCGCGCACCTGGAAGTTCCGCTGCCACTTGAACTCGGGGTGGTGGTCGTGGGCGGTCAGGCACGCGAGGCCGGGTTGGACGGGCAGGCCCACCACGCGGGCGCCGATGCGGACGCGCTTCGAGCCCACGTCCACGGAGATCGGCACGCGCAGGCTGAAGGGAAAGCCGTCGGGCGCGACGAGCGAGAGGACCGCGTGCTGGTAGCGCTCGCCGAGCTCGTCCATGCGCTTGTCCCACACGGTCGCTCCGCCCCGGGCGGGTGCGTGCGGCGCGTCGGGCTCCTCGTCGTGGCCGGAGCGGACCTCCTCCATGTGAGCGTCGTAGAGCGTCGGCTCGCCGGTCGGATCACCCCCGGGCCACACGTAGACCCGCTCAGGCCGTACGTGGATGTAGATGCGCGTGAAGTAGAAGGACATCGCCCGTTGAAGGAAGGCCGGCGGGTAGAGGCTCTTCGCGCCGGGAAGCTTCTCGAGCGACTCTTGCCCGTAGCGCTCGCGATTGGCCTCCAGATCCTCGTAGTCCACGTCCGCGATGCCCTGCACGAGGACCTGCGGCGCGTCGTCCAGCCCGCTCCCGGTCGGATCCGAGAACAGGAGCGCGACCTTCGGATTTGCCTGTGCGTCGAAGGCCTTCTTCGGGTAGCCGAGCGCGGTGCTCACGTCGATGCACAGGTCGCCCGGCCGGTAGTAGGGAGTGAGCGGCCAGCAGATCGGCTGCCCGCGGCGGTCGACCGTGGCGAACTCGGTCGTGACAAAGGTGTCGAAGACCTGCTGGATCTCCTGCGGCAGCGAGGCTGTCACGAGGCGCAGATTACTTCGACAGGAAGCGAGTCAGCTCGCCGGCGAGGAGCTCGGGAGCGCTGACGTTCGCGCCGTGTCCCTGGCCCTCGAGCAGGCGCTTCTCAGCGTTCGGCAGCACATCCGCGTAAGCCTCCGTGGAGTGGGTCGCCCAGCCCGGGCTCTCTGTGCCGACGAGCAGGAGCGCCGGAGCGGTCACCGCCGCGAGCGCGTCGCAATCGAGCCGGTGCGCGAGCTCCGCCCGCAGCTCGCGAGGCAACGTCGGCGTCACCTGCTTGCGCGCGTCCCAGAGCTGCGTGCGGGCCATCTCGTCGATCGCGGGCTGGTCGTAGCCGCCGATCTGACCGAGGAACTCGCGCACGACGGGGTCGCGGTCCCCCTCCTCGATCAGGCGCTCCCAGCGATCGATCGTCGCCGGATCGGCGAGCACGCCGCCCATCGGAGGCTCGTACAGGGCGAGCCGCCGGAGCTCGTCGAGCAGGCCCGCGGCGCCGGCAGCCACGAGGCCGCCGTACGAGTGGCCCATGAGCACCGCGCCCTCGCCGGCGTCCTGGACGACCGCCGCGACGTCCTCGTATTCGCGCCTCAGCTCGTACTCGCCCGCGTCGGTGGAGTCGCCATGGCCGCGGCGGTCGATCGCGATGACGGTGAAGCTGGATTCGAGCAGCGGGCGCACGGCGTCGAAGCTCCAGCGCGCCGACCCCGCGCCATGCACGAGCACCACGGGCGGGCCCTGGCCGCTCACCTCGCAGGCGATCCGCACCCCGTCGGAGCTGGTCACATGGCGCAGCACGGCGGCGAGCCTACCCGCTGCATCCGAGCCGGCCCCACAGCCCGCGGCGAGCCTCCCGCGCGCTCTGCGACGCGCGCACGAAACGTCCTCGTACTCGATGTTGGGCGGAACCGTGAGCGGCTCCGCGTACCCGCGCGCCACGAGCAGGCGGTTCAGGAAACGCCCGTCGGCTAGCCACACGTAGGCTAGGGCGCGGCCGTAGCGGTCGCGCTCGTCAACACCGAGCCGGTAGCGCACCGTGGCGCCGAGCGGGGCGGTGCGCGTGACGAACGCCGACGCCCGGCGGCCGAAGCATTCGCCCGCGCCGTACACCTCCAGCATGTTTCGCACCAGCCGTCGAAAACCGAGTCTGGGAAGGACGCAGGAAGCGACGCGTGCTCCAGCACGCGAGCGACCGAGGACGCCGCCAGACGAAGGTTTGCAGGCGGCTGGCTAGTTGTCGGAGCCGAGCCGGTCCCAGCAATACAGCTCGACCGCCTCGGCGGCAAGCTCCATAAGGCGCTCCTGGGAGAGCCACGGAAGAACGGTCGTGAGAGCCTGCTCCTCGCTCACGCCGGCCTCGAAGGCGTCCTCGCCCTTGAAGCCCGCGGCTATCCGCAGGGCCTCGCGGCGGTGGTCGCCCAGCCGCGAGAACGCGCCGAGGAGGAACTCCTTGTTCGCGATCGGCTGGCCCACCTCGAGCGACGCGTGCCACGCGGCCAGCATCGACAGGTCATCGTCGTCGAGCTCCTCGACGGCCTTGGCGTAGTGCACCTGGAGCTCGTCCTCGGGGATCTCGTCGACCCACGCGCGCACGACCTCCCCGAGCAGCTGGCGGCGCGCCTCGCGTCCGACGCTCTCGGCAACGACGCGGATCGCTTCCTGGGGCTCGATGAAGCACAGGGGCATGGCCGCCAATTTAGGAGGGGGTGGGGACGGAAAGCCTCAAAGTGAGGTCGGAATCGTGCACGCAGAGCGCCGCTCGTCCCGGACAGTCCGCACAGAGCGAGAAATGCGGCTCGGCGGACGGCTCGAAGCGGCCTTCGACGACCCCGGCGGCGAGCTCGAGCAGCCGCCGCTCGAGCGCCTCGGCGTCAGCCGCGTCGTAGCTCGCGACGGCGAGCTCGTCCGGACGCTCGAGGAAGCAGTGGACCACGTCGACGACCTCCGCGCCGGCCCTCAGCGCGGCGAGCGCGTACACGGTTCGCTGGGTCGCGTACGACGCCGCGACGAGCAGCTCCGGGTCATACTCGCCCAGCGCGTCGCTCTTCCAGTCGACGATCAGCGCCCGCGCGCCCTCGTCGGCCAGCACGTCCACGACGCCGTTGATCAGGAGGCTCCGCCCACCGGTGCCATGAGGCGTGAGCGTGAACGCGAACGGCACCTCGGAGCGCACCCGTGCCGCGGCGGCGATCCGCTCGCGGAGCTCGGAGCCCCCCACGCGCTCGAGCATCCCCCGCATGTCCGCCAGGTATTCCGGCCGGGCCTCCTCCCCGTGCCGTGCGAACGCGGCTGCCAGCTCCTCGTCGCCCGGCGTCAGAGGGCTCGCGAAGTCCATCCGCTCGAGCAGCTCGTGGACGATCGAGCCGCGCACCAACGGGTTCAGGCCGGGCTCGACGGGCTCGCCGCCCGGCGGACGCTCGACGCCGGAGAGCTTGAGGGTGCGCTGGAGGAAGAAGCGGTACCCGCACTTCCGGTAGTCCTCTAGCCCGGTGTAGCTCAGGCGGCTGACCGGGAGCGCGCGCGGCGCCGGCGGTAGCCCGAGCTCGAGCAGCGGCTGCTCGTAGGCGGGCTGCTCCTCCACCACGTCGGGCGCGGGCGCCCGGTCCTCGGCGGGGAGCAGCTCGTCCACGGTGTCCGGGGTCAGCCGCTGCCACCACACGGGCACCTCGCGGCCCTCGCGGGAGTCGACCGCGACCCCGCTCGCACCGTCCGCCGGCAGCCCGGCGCAGAAGCCCCGCCAGATCCAGCGCATCGGCTCGGTGAGCTCCGCCGGCTCAGGCCGCTTCGCGAGGTCCGTGGCGCCGCTCAGGACGAGGTGCTCCTGCGCGCGCGTCACCGCAACGTAGAAGATCCGCCTCTCCTCCTCTTCCGCCGCGCGCTTGCCCTCGGCCTTGATCCGCTCCAGCTTCGCGCTGTCCACCGCGCCGCCGCCGAGCTGTGCCAGGCGCAGTCCGACGCTGCCGTCCTCCGAGATGCGGAGCCGGCCGTCGTCGTCGCGGCCGTCCTTGCCGAGGTCGGCCACGCAGACCACCGGGAACTCGAGCCCCTTCGCGCGGTGCACGGTCATCATTCGCACCGCGTCGAGCGCCTCCGCCTCGAGCGGCGCCTCGCCCTCGCGCGCCTGGAACACGTCGCGGTCGGCGACCGCGTCGATGAAGCCACGCAGGTCGCGGCCCTCGTCCGCCTCGAACTCACGCGCCATCCGCATCAGCTTGCGCACGTTCGCCATCCGGCGAGTGCCGCCCGGCAGCGCGAGGAGGTGGCGGTCATAGCCCGTGAGCGTGACCGCGCGGTCGATCAGCGTTTCGAGCGAGACCTGGCCCGCGACGCGGCGCTCGGCCTCGAAGCGATCTGCGAACGCCGCCAGCCTCGTCCTGTCCGCGTCGGGAAGCGCGTTGAGCAGCTCCTCGTCGGGCTTGCGGACGAGCCGCCACGGGTCGCGGCGCGGCGCGCGCCGCGCGCGCAGGCCGATGAGTGCGACCGTGTCGAGGGACAGCCCCGCGAGCGGCGAGGCGAGCACGGAGTAGAGCGCGAGGCCGTCTAGCGGGTTCGCGAGCGCGGCCAGCCAGTGGCGCAGGTCGGCCACCTGCTGCTGGCCCCAGTAGCCGCGCCCGCCCACCACGTGGACCGGAATGCCGCGCTCGTCGAGCGCGCGCTCGAACAGCCCCATCGCCGTGGTGGCCCGGAAGAGCATGACCACGTCGCCGTACGACCAGCGGCCCTCGCGCGTGAGCTCGTCGACGCGCTTCGCGAGCAGCCGCGCCTCGGCGGCGCGCCACAGCGGCGCTCCATGCATCGCCTCGCCGAACGGGTCACCATCCGCGGCGAAGTCCTTCCACACGTCGCGCCCGCGGTCCACCACGAGCAGGTCCACACACGGCGTCACGGCGGGCGCCGCGTCGCGCGACCCGGGCGCCTCGCGCAGCGGCTCGAAGCCATGGCCCCAGGCGCGCTCGAAGGCCAGATCGATCGCGTCGAGCAGCTCGCCGCGCGCCCGGAAGTTCACGGTGATGCTCTCGGCGCGCCCGGCGTCCTTCGCGGCCTGCCAGTGCTCGCGGAACACGTCCACGTCCGCGTTCCGGAACCGGTAGATCGACTGGCTCTCGTCGCCGACCCGGAACAGGTTGTCGCGCGAGAGGAGCGCGAGCAGCTCGTTCTGCAACCGGTTCGTGTCCTGAAACTCGTCCACGAGGACGTGCTCGAAGCGCGCGGCGTACGCCTCCCGCAGGCCCTCGTCCTGCCGAAGCAGATCGCGGGTGGCGAGCTCGAGGTCCTCGAAGTCGAGGCCGGAGCGCTCGCGCTTCGCGTTCTCGTAGCGCACGCCGTACAGGTCGAGCAGCGCGCGCAGCATCGTGTGGTCGCGGTGCTCGCGCTCAGCGACCTCGAAGGCGGTGAGCGCGGTGTGCGCCGCACGGTACTCGTCGCACGCGTCCGTGGCGAGCGCCCTTGCATTGCCGGCCTTCAGCTCGCCGCGCGCCTCGATGCAGTCGATCGCCTTCGCCACCGCCTTCGACGGGTCGGCGAGCCCCAGCTCCGCCAGCGCGGTCCGGGCCGCCGCCTCGAGCCGTTCGCTCTCCCCCGCGGGCGAAGGCGGCAACGACTCCTCGAGGCTCGGGTGGCGCTCGCCGCGGCTGCGCAGGTGCGAGTACGCCGTGCGGAGCATGTCCCGAAGGCGGTCGGGCGTGTAGGCGGCCACCATCTCGATCCGTTCCGGCGCCGAGCCGTCGCCCATGAAGTCCTCGAGCGCGGAGTCGAACGCGTCGGCCGCGAGGCGCTCAGCCTCCACCTCGTCGAGCACTCGGAAGTCGGGGTCGATCCCCGCGCTGAGCGCGTGGGCGCGCAGTACCCGCGAGCAGAGGCCGTGGATCGTCGAGACCCACGCGCTCTCGGCGGCGCGCGCATCCTCGCGCCTGCCCAGCTCCAGGAAGCGCCGGCGCACGCGCGTCTTCATCTCGGCGGCGGCCTTCTCGGTGAACGTGATCGCCAGCACCTGCTCCACGCCCACCCCGTCCTCGCTCACCGCGCACACGAAGCGCTCCACGAGAACCGTGGTCTTCCCGGTGCCGGCGCCGGCGCGCACGAGCAGCGAGCCGTCGCGGCGATCGACCGCCCGGGCCTGCTCGTCCGTGAGGCCCCTCAACGCTCGCTCCTGCACACCGACGGGTACTTGCAGCCGCCGTTCCAGGCGCAGCGGTCCGGGCACGCCCGCAGCTCACCGCTACGCATCAGCGAGTCGGTCTCGCGGATCCGGTCGAGTGCCCAGTCGAGCTTTGCGTGGAAGTCCTCGGAGTCGAGCTGGTCCGTCGAGAACCAGCGCTCGCCCAGCCCCTCGACGTCCTTCGCAACCATGCCGCGCGGCCGCGGGTCATCGCTCCCGAGAGCCACGTAGACACCGCCCGCGGCCCTCAGCCCGAGCAGCTTCTCGACAACGAGCATGTAGAGCGCCGCCTGGAAGCGGTTCTCCGGCTCCCAGCTCGACGCCTTGTAGCGGTCGACCTTCCTGCCGGTCTTGTAGTCGATGACGAGCGCCATTCCGTCGTGCTCGTCCACGCGGTCGATCCGGCCACGCACGCGCAGGCCGCCGTCGAGCTCGACCGGCTCAGAGTCGCCAAAGCCGAACTCGCGCTCCAGTTCGGCGGGCTCGAAGCGGCTGTCCGACTCGGCCTCGGAGCGGAGGAAGCGGAGCAGGTCGAACTCGAGCCGGCGCGTCGCGGCGCGCACGCGCGTCGCCTTCGGCGAGAGCTGGAAGTGCGAGCTGCGCTCACGCAGCTCCTCGAGCAGGATTTGCTCGGCGCGCGCGAGGTTGTCGAGGGTGACGCGGCGGTCGCCGGTCTCCTCGCGGAGGCGCGTGTAGGTGTGGAAGAGCACGTCGTGGGCGAAGGAGCCGCGCACCATCGCCTCGGGGTCGGGCACGAGCTCGGCCGGCTTCAGCAGGTCCTCCACCAGCCACTTCACCGGGCAGTCGGCAAAGTTCTCGAGCGCGCGGGCGGCCACGGCGTCGCGCGCTGCGAGCTGCTCGAGCAGCGGCTCGGCGCTGAGAGGCTCAGGCCCCGGGAGCGGCCTGCGCGGGCCGGTGGCGGCGTGGGCACGGTCCCATTCGGCCGCCGTGGGCGCGTCCTCAGGACGCCAGGTGACGTCCGAGAGCGAGCGGGCCCTCACCTCCGCGCCGTCCTGAAGCAGCTCGCGCACGTCGTCAACGAAGTAGGACTCCGTCTGAGGGCTTCCCTCCTCGTCGCTCGAGCGCGAGCTGAGCACCAGCAGCCGCTCCGCCCGCGAGGCACAGACGTAGAAGAGGTAGCGCTCGCGGTCCAGCCGGTCCTCGCGAACCGGAAGGAGGAGGCCGCTCGCCATGGCGATCGCGCGGCGGTCCTCGTCGGAGAGGAACGGCTCGGGCGACGCCGTTCGCGGGAACTCCCCCTCCTGGAGCCCGCAGGCGAACACGACCTCGAAGCGGCGGGCGCGGATGGCCTCCGGCGTGGCCACCTGGACGCGGTCGGGCTGCGGCGTCTCGCCGAGGTGCACCTCGAGCTGCTCGAGCATGCGGAGCACCTGCGGCACGTCGACGGCGCGGGTGCCGAGCACGGCGCGGAGCTCGCCGAGCGCGCGCTGGGCCGCGCCGAGGGCGCGCGCCTCCTCCAGCTGCGGGCCGCTCAGGACCGTGGCGGTGCGCTCGTACGGCGCGGCGAACAGGCGCGTGACGCGGGCCTCGAGCTCGGTCGCGAAGGCGGCGCTGTCGCGGGCGCCCGCGAGCCGGGCGAGCTCGTCGAGCGGCCAGTGGTCGCGCTCCCAGCGCTCGCGCGCCTCGGCGGCGGCATGGGCGCCGTCGCGGCGCACCTCGGCCTCGAGGCGGTCCGCCAGGCCGGGGACCTTGAGCAGCCCCGGCGTGCGGAGGTACGAGAGCAGGTCGTCGGCGGTGCCGCCCGGAGCGGCCGCGCGGATCAGCGCGAGCAGGCCGCGCCCTAGCCCGGTGTGGCCGAACGGCAGCTTCCGGTCGATCGAGTAGGGAATCCCGTAGGCGCCGAACACCTGCTCGAGCAGTGACGAGTAGCGCATGGGGTCGCGGAACACCACCGCCACGTCGCCCGGCTCGACGCCGTCGCGGAGCAGCCCGAGCACGCGGGCGCCGATCAGCTCAACCTCGGCGCGCTCGCCGCCCGCCGAGTGGAAGGAGATGGCCGCCCCCGGCGCGACCGGCTCACCTGCCTCGTCGTCGAATAGGCGTCGCTCCACGTGGTGCAGCGCCGTGCGGGACTCGTCCGCGTAGTGGTCGTCCAGCGGCGGCAGCTCCAGCTCCTGGGCGCCGATCGCCAGGAGCTCCTGGTGGACGCCGCTGACCGCCTTGAACGCGAGCCTTCCGCGCTCGTACGGGAGCGAAATCGTCACGTCGGCGTCACAGCGGGAGGCAAGAAGCTCCAGAGCGTCCAGCTGGAGCCCGTTGAAGTCGTCGAACCCGTACACGAACACCGGCGAGCCGCCCCACGCGGCGGCCGGGCCGCCCTCCTCGGCCGGAACGCCGCCGAGCGCTCGCAGCGCTCCCCAGGCGAACAGCTCCTCGTCGACGAGGCCGGCCGCCTCCAGGCGCGTGCGGTAGCCCCGGTACACGGCCGCCACCTCGTCCGCGTAGGCGCGCCGCGGCCCGTCGCCCGCCCAGGCGCGCAGCGCACGTGTGAAGCGCGCCGGCTCCACCATCGGCCGCACGCGGCCCAGTTCGCCCACGAAGCGGGCGGCGGCCCGCACGAAGCCCGGCTGGGTGGCGGACTCGCGCAGCACGTGGAGGTGCGCCGCGCGCACCGCCTCCTCCACGATCAGCTCGCGCTGGAAGTCGGACGCCGCCCGCCCGCCGAACCCCGCGCGCGCGGCGATCTCTCCGAACAGCCAGTCGAACCTCATCACGCGCGCGCCGAACACCGCCCCACGCTCCGCCAGCTCACGCTGCGAGTGGTCCACATCGCCGACCGTCGGCACGACCAGGATCGGCTCCTCGTCCAGCCGCGCCCGCAGCCCGCCCAGCACCTCGCCCGCCTTGGCGGCGTTCGCAGGGCCGGTGACGAGCTTCAGGGGCACACGGAGATAGTCGCTACTCCACCGGATCGCCTGACGCGAGGACGCCGTTCAGGGCCGCGGCGCGCAGCGCGCCGAGGAAGCGGTCGCCGGGCAGGAGCACCGGCGCCTCCTGCAGCTCCCAGCCGCGGTTCGGCCGCATGATCCAGCGCGCAATGCGGATGCGCTCATCCTCGAGACGCTCCACCCGCAGCTCGTCGCGGAGCTCGCCGGTGCGGCCGGGGCTCGCGCCGTGCGACCCGACCTGGCCCGCGCCGCCCGGCGCGAGGTCGAAATCCGGCTCGCCGAGCAGACCCTGCTCGGAGGCGGAGCCCAGCAGCGCCGGCAGGTGCGACAGCGCCAGCACGGGCGCGTCCTTCACGAGCTGCCCGGCGTGCCAGGCGGCGAGCCGGAGGCCGCCGGGAACCTTCTCGAGCCGCACCTCGCGCCCGTCCTCGTAAGGGCCCGCCGCCGCGAACGGCCCGCGTGACACGCGCGTGCCGCTCGCGCCCTGGGCCGTGCGCCTCGCGCCGGAGCGCCGCGCGGTTCCCGTGCTCGGGCGCGGCCGCCGTTCCGGCTTGCGGTTCGGGTCGAGCACCGTGCCCTTGGAGCAGATCGGGCACTCCGCGACGAAGCGGTTGTGGCGGCAGAACAGCGACACGCCCTCCGAATCTAGACAACGGGGGCGCGCCTGACACCATGCTCTGGATGCGGACGGCCGTCGTCTCGGACCTCCACCTCGGCCTCCATGCCAAGGCCGACGTCGCGCGGAAGCCGGAGGTGAGGGCCGCGCTCGTGGAGGCCGTGCGCGCGAGCGACCGCGTAGTGCTGCTCGGGGACATCCTCGAGCTGCGCGAGCTGCCGCTCTCGGACGCGCTCGAGGTGGGCCGCCCGCTCTTCGAGGAACTCGGCCGCGAGCTCGCCGGACGCCGCGTTCTCCTGGTTCCCGGGAACCACGACCACGCGCTGGCGGAGCCGTGGCTGTCGCAGCTGCGTCTGGACGGGAAGCCGCTGCCCGCCGAGGGGGAGTGGCAGGTAAAGCCCGCGGACGGGGCCGCTGGGCGGATTGCGGCGTGGATGCCCGACGTGGAGCTATCGGTCGCGTATCCGGGCGTGCGCCTGCGCGCGGACGTCTACGTCACCCACGGGCACTACCTGGACCTCCATCTCACGGTGCCGCGACTCGAGGCCATCGCCGCCTCCGCGATGGGCCGGGTCACCGGCCTCGGCAAGACGGCCCGCTCGGCCGCCGACTACGAGGCCGTTCTCGCGCCAATGTACGCGTTCTATTCGAGCCTCGCGCAGGGGGCGTCGTCGGCGTCGATGTCGCGCGGGGGCAGCCTGTCCCGGAGCGTGTGGAGGCGCGTGAGCGACGGCCGCCCGGCGGACGCCCCGCGCGGAAAGGTCGAGGCGGGCCGGCTGCTCGCGACCCGCTTCCTGCTCGGCCAGGTGACGATTCCGGGAGCGGTCGCCGCACTCAACGGGCTGGGGCTCGGCCCTTTCAGCCCCACGCTGACGGGCGAGGAGCTGCGACGCTCGGGGCTGAACGCGATGTCGCGCGTCGCGAGCACGCTCTCCCCGGGCACGGAGCACGTGATCTTCGGCCATACGCACCGGCCGGGCCCGCTGCCGGACGACGACCCTGACGAGTGGACCACGAGCTCGGGCACGCGTCTATGGAACAGCGGCAGCTGGCTGCACGAGGGCGCGTTCGTCCGTGCCGGGGGCGACAGCCCCTACTGGCCCGGCACCGTGCTCACGTTGGTGGACGAGGACCCGCCGCGTATTGAGAACGCGCTGCGTGTTAACGGCGCCGGAAGCGACCACGGAGTGCGGTAACAGCGCCCAGGATCCCTACCCCAACAACTAGGCGCGCTTGAGCGGCCAGAGCACCGTGTCCTGCCTGGCCGCGAAGTTCAGGAGCGGCTCACCCTCGAGCCGGATCCCGATCTGGTCCGCCATGCCCTGAGCGTCGAGCTCGGCGTGCGCCGCCCTCAGCGGCCACGGCGGGTGGTGGATGTCCACACGCAGCGGCCGCCCTCGCCCGTCGATGGTGTACGCGCAGTAGCGCTCGGCCAGCCACCGCGACAGGTGGTCGTCGACTGTGGACCCCGCCGGCCCGTAGCTGCCGCGGAACGACGCCGTCGGGCCCGACGAGTCGATCCGCTCGCTCGAGTACTCGATCCGGTGGCCGGCGCGCTCGGCGCGCATCCGCGAGTGGAAGTACGGCAGCCGGTAGGTGCGCCTCGCCGCGACCACGGCCGCGCGGCGCCCGGCATCCAGGCTGAAGAAGTAGATGCCCGGTTTGCCGTCGAGCTCCACGTATGTGCGCACGTTCAGCTCGGGGAAATGCGAGACCCATGGAAGCGGCGGCGTGCCGCGCAGGCGCAGGCCCGTGACCACGAACGGAGTGATGGAGAGCCAGGCGCTCCCGTCGTCGTCGAGGTGAAGCGGCAGCTGCGGCGGCATCACCCGCCTGAGCTCGTCCTCCGGCGCCCGCCAGTGCGCGAAGAGCAGGTTGCGCCAGGTCTGCCCCTGGACCCAGGGGCTGTCCGGAAGCGGCCAGGGCCGGTGCGCGCGCTCCTCAAGCGTGCGCCGCTGCAGCGCGATCGCGTTCGCCACTCCGGGTCGGTACCCGCAGGCCGAATGCGTACGCGGCCGCGTCGAACTCGCGCAGACGGCGGCGGAATGGCCACGTGTAGGTCGGCCACAGGGCGGAGTTGTGGCCGCCCGAGTCGAGGTAGTAGCTCTGGCAGCCGCCGGAGACCCAGACCGTGCCCTCCGTCATCGCGTCGATCTCGGCGTTGTAGGCGGCCTGCGCCCCACGCCTCACCTCGAGCGTCCGCGCGCCGTGGCGCCGCATCGCCCGAAGCGCGCCGAGCACGTACTCGATCTGCGACTCGATCATGAACACGATCGAGGTGTGGCCGAGGCCGGTGTTCGGGCCGACCAGGAAGAACAGGTTCGGGAAGCCGGAAACGGTGGTGCCCTTATAGGCCTGCATACTGCCCTTCCAGACCTCGGCGAGCGTCTCGCCGGTCCGGCCCTCGATCCGGTTGGCGATCGGGACGTCGGTCACGTGGAAGCCGGTGCCGAAGATGATCGTGTCGACCGCGCGCTCGGTGCCGTCGGCCGCCACGACCGAGCGCGGCCGCACCTCCGCCAGCCCGCTCGTAATGACCTCGACGTTGGGCTGCGCGAGCGCCGGATACCACTCGTTCGCCGGCAGGATCCGCTTGCACCCGATGCTGTAGTCGGGCGTGAGCCTCCGCCGCAGCTCCGGATCCTCGATCGACTTCTTCATGTGCGCGACCGGGATGCGCTCGAGCAGCTTGCCGATCCACCGGTGCCGGAACTGGAGCACGAATGACTCGCGCGCCCAATAGATCCCGGCACGCATCGCGAGCTGCGCCGGCGGAACGAGGCGGTAGAGCGCGCGCTCCCATCGCTTCACGAGCCGGTTGCGATGGGGGATCACCCACGGCGCCGAGCGCTGGAAGACGTGGAGCTGCGCCACCTCGGGTTGGATCTCCGGGACGAACTGGATGGCGGACGCGCCGGTGCCGATCACCGCGACGCGCTCGCCGCTGAGGTCGTGGCCGTGGTCCCACCGGGCTGAGTGGAAGGCGGTGCCCTCGAAGCTGTCGAGTCCCGGAACGGCGGGTAGTGAAGGATCCGACAGCGGCCCCTGCGCAGCTATCAGCACGTCCGCGGTTAGCTCTCCCGCCGAGGTCTGGATCTCCCAGCGCTGCTCGTCGTCGTCCCAGCGCGCATTCTCGACTTCGGTGTCGAACCGCACGTGCGGAAGCACGCCGAAGCGCTCCGCGCAGTCCTTGAGGTAGTCGAGGATCTCCGGCTGCGGCGAGAACGTGCTCGACCAGTCCGGGTTCGGCGCGAAGGAGAAGGAGTAGAGGTGCGAGGGCACGTCGCAGCGGCAGCCCGGGTAGGTGTTGTCGCGCCAGGTGCCGCCGATGTCGCCCGCGCGCTCGAGCACCAAGAAGTCGTCGTCGCCCTGCTGCTTCAGCCTGATGGCCATGCCAATCCCGGAGAAGCCGGTGCCGACGATCGCAACTCGATGGTGAGTCACGTGAACCTCCGTAGCCCTGGCAGGAGCAGCTCGACCGTCCAGTCCGCGAGCGTCTCGAGCGGGATGTCCGGGTGGTCCCACATCCAGTGGGCGACACCCTCGTAGGCCGAGTTGACGGCGTTCGCCGCCACCTCGAGCTCGCGCGGGTCGACGTCGTCGGGTGCCATCTCCCTCATCAGCTCGAGGATCAGGGTGGCCTGGCGCCGGCGGACGGT
>DASQTS010000007.1:0-3944 GCA_035641775.1 Thermoleophilaceae bacterium | reverse complement strand
GGACGCCGCGGAGTCCGTGAACCGCATCATCGACTTCTTCCCGCAGGCCGAGCAGCGCCAGGCGCGGGCCATGCTCGCCGGCACGCTGAAGGCCGTGATCTCCCAGCGGCTCGTGCCCACGCCCGACGGGGACGGCCGCGTTGCCACCTGCGAGATCCTGCGGATGACCGGCCGCGTGCGCGACATGATCATGAACCCGGAGGAGACCGGCAAGCTGCCGGAGGTCATCTCCGAAGGCGGCTACTACGGCATGCAGACCTTCGACCAGGCGCTGCTCTACCACGTGCAGCGCGACCGGGTCTCCATGGACGACGCCCTGAAGGCCGCCACGCACCCGCACGACTTCAAGCTGCTCGTGGCCTCGGACGGCCAGCGAAGCACGTCGGTCGAGTCCGTCCTGCCGGACGAGACGCCCGAGGAGCCCGCGGGCGTCGCGCCGACGAACGGCGCCGAGCCGAGCGTCAGCGGCATGCCGGGCGCGTAAACCGACGCGCTCGATCCCCACAGCGCTCCATCCGGGGTACCGTTTGGCCTGCGAAGACCCGACGACTTAGGAGGCCCGGTGCAGAGCACCCTCGGTGAGTTCCAGGAGACGCAGTCCCAGCAGCCGTTCGCGCTCCAGAACTCGAAGCTGTTGAAGGTAAGCCTCGACCAGGTGACGATTCAGGCCAAGGCCGGGTCGATGGTCGCGTACCAGGGCGACGTGTCGTTCGAGCACGCCGGATCGGGCGGCCTCAGCCGCATGGTCAAGAAGGCCGTCTCGGGCGAGGGCACGACGCTCATGAAGATGGCCGGCACCGGCGAGGTGTTCCTCGCGGACACCGCCCAGGACATCCACCTGATCTACCTCGAGAACGACGCCATCACCGTCAACGGCGCGAACCTGCTGGCTTTCGACGCGGGCATCGACTGGGACATCAAGCGCGTGGAGGGGGCGTCAGGGATGATGGGCGGCGGCCTCTTCAACACGGCGCTCCAGGGGACCGGCTGGGTGGCGATCATCTCCGACGGCCCGCCCGTCCTCCTGAACACCGGCGACGCGCCGACCTTCGCCGACCCGCAGGCCGCGATCACCTGGGCGTCGAGCGTCCAGACCGGGATCAAGACGGACATCAAGCTGAAGAACTTCATCGGCCGCGGCTCCGGCGAGTCCGTGCAGATGTCCTTCTCGGGCGCGGGCTGGGTGCTCGTGCAGCCGAGCGAGGGCCGTGTGACCGCCGCGACCGCGCAGAGCGGCGGCGGGGGCGGCGGCCTCCTGGGCCAACTCTCCGGGTAGGACATCGCTGCGCACCGGGCACCGCCGGGTGCCTGCGCCGGGCGCCGACACTTCATTTCCTGAAGTCTTCGATAGAATCGGCGTTCATGGCCGATCCGTCCTGCCCTGTCTGTGCAACCGCGGACATCATCTGCGGTAAGTGGACGATCCTGGTGATCCGCGATCTCGCGGAGGGCCGCAGCCGGTTCTGCGAACTGGAGCGCTCGCTCGCCGGGATCAGCCCGCGCACGCTCTCGCTGCGCCTGCGTGCGCTCGAGGAGCAGGGGATCGTCGAGCGGCACACCTTCCCCGAGGTGCCGCCGCGCGTGGAGTACTCGCTTACGCAGAAGGGCGAGGCGCTCGTGCCGCTCATCGAGGACATGCGCCGCTACGGCCGCGAGTATCTCGGCGTGGACGACTGCGCCGTGACGCCCGCCGAGCCCGTCGCGGCGTAGCAGCGCGGCAGGACACTTACGCGGCGCGCCGAAACCGCGTCGCATGCGAAACCGTGCTCTCCACGACGCGCTGCGGGACTTCGCGCTGGAGGCCGCGGCGCTCCTCACCGAGGACCTGAAGGACGGCGCGGAGGTCGAGTTCGACGTCGTCGATGAAGGCGGCGGCCGCGGGCCCGCCCTCTACCGGTACGAGCCGCGCACCGGCGCCTTCATTGACGAGCGCTGGCCGCGTCTCCGCGAGCTCCCCGCCTCCGAGCGTGCCTGCGCCGAGCTCGGCGCCGGCGCCTCCGCGTGGCTGCGCGTAAACGGGCTTGGCGGCGAGCAGGCCGAGCCGGCGCTGCGCGCCATGCTCGAGCGGTTGTACGAGGACGCGACCAGCTTCGGCTTCCCCGAGGAGCGCTTCGACCGCGTCTACCGCGAGGTCGAGCTGACCCTATACCGCGACGCCGTCCGCGCACGCGTGATCGCGCCCGTCAGGGGGGCGTGGATGGAGGCGGCGCGCGTGGAGCTCGGCGACGGGCTCTCGATCGTGCGCGGCGACCGCTTTGACGGACCCCACGAGCGCTCTGACCTCCTCTGCGTCCTTGAGCGCGACGTGCCGGCGGACGACCCGATCCCGACCGCCGAGGCGGCCGGCCGCTTTGCCGCGGTGGTCACCGCGCTGAGGCTGTGGGCGGCCGGCGGCGTGGCACTCGGCGCGCCCGGCTGGCGGCAGACCGACCAGGGCCGCTGGCAGCCGGTGGGCATCGGCTCCGGCGCGCCGCCGCGCGGCAGCGAATGGATGCTTGCGGCCGGCGAGGAGCAGGCCTTCCGCGAGTTTTTCACGGCGATCGCGGGGGCGCGGCCGCCCGAAACGGTCGCATGGGCGCTGCACCGCTTCGAGATGGGGTGCGAGCGGCCGGGCGACGGCGAGGCGCTCTCCGACTACCTGCTCGCGCTGCGCGCCCTTCTCGACGCGACGAGCGACGCCGGCCAGGCGAGCCTCGCGCTGCGCCTCGCCGCGCTGTGCGCGGAGGAGGGGATGCGCCACGAGGTGCAGAGCCGGCTCGAGGCCGCTCTGGTGCTCGAGCGGTTCGTGATGGGACGCGCGGTGGCGCTCCCGCCGGAGGCCTCCTCCCCGAGCGAGTTGGTGGCAGAGGTCGAGAATCATGTGAGGGCGCTGCTCCGCGACGTCCTCTGCGGCTACCTCGACGCCGACCTGAAGGCCGTGGCCGACGACATCCTCGTCGATGAGCAGCCCGAGCCGGAGGCGTATGAGCCGGCGCCCCACGCCGAGATCGAAGCACGTGACCTGCGCCGCCAGCCGCTCGCCCACGAAGCGCCTCAGGCGTCGCCTCCGCGCTTCGAGCGCGCTCCAGAGCCGGAGCAGGTGACCTTCGAGCAGGAGCTCGAGTACGACTACGAGCCGAGTCCGGAATACGAAGACGAACTGGAAGCCGAGCCGGACACCGCTGAGATGGAGCCGGTGACGGTCGCGCCCGAGCCCGTGCCGCATCACCTCGACGGCGTGACCGAGTCCGCGGACTGGGGCTGGGACGACCCGGAGGACTTCTCAGCGCCGGTCTAGCCCTGCTTCACGACGTGCCGAACAGGTACTCGTCCATTCGGCGCAGCCCGTCCAGGTCGTGCACGTCGTCGTCCAGGTGGGGCACCTCGATCATCGGCTTGCGGCCGAGGCGCTTCTTCAGCGCGGCCAGGTTCACGCGATCCTGGGCGGCCAGGCGGCGCTCCTCCTCGAACGTGCGCAGCACCTTCCGCGCGAGCGCCTCGTCGGCGAGCAGCTCGGCGAGCTCTGCCGATGGGTCGCCGGTGGGAGCCGCCAGACGCACTCGGTTCGCGACGACGCCTGCGAATGGCAGCCCCGCGTCGAGGAGCCGGTGGTGGAACCAGCCGGCCTCCTCGACGGCGTCGGCTCTGGGCGAGGTGACGAGCACGAAGGCAGAGCGGCTGTCGGCCACCAGCGCGTTCACGTGCTCCGCCCGCTCGCGGAAGCCCTCAGTCATGCTCCCGAAGCTGGAGAAGAAGGCCGACAGGTCTTCGAGCAGGTCCATCCCGGTTGCGCGCTTCAGCACGGAAAACACCAGCCCGGAGCTGCGTCCGAACACCTTCAGCCCCAGCATGCCCGGCGCGGTGAACAGCTGGAGCGCCCGCGAGTCGATGAAGGCCGCGAGCTTCTTGGGCGCGTCGATGAAGTCGAGCGCGTTGCGGGTGGGGGGCGTATCGAGCACGAGCAG
>DASQTS010000006.1:0-13688 GCA_035641775.1 Thermoleophilaceae bacterium | reverse complement strand
CCGTGGGGTCACAGCGTTCAGCTCCTCCTCAGGCCGGCGGCGACGACGGCATAGAAGCGCGCCTCGCCGTCGCCGGGGTTCTCGAAGTGATGCGGGAGGTCCGCGTCGAAGGTCACGGAGTCGCCCTCCGCAAGGTCGTGCGCGGCGCCGCCGCAGACGAAGCGCACCGGTCCGCTCTCGACGACAGCGGTCTCGCGGCTGCCGGGCTCGTGCATCGGCGGGTCGTCCGGTCCGGCGGTGATGGCACCCGGCCTCAGCGCGTGAAGCGACACCTCGGCGCGTAGGCCGGGCAGCGGCGGGGTGAGCACCTCGTACGAATGGTCGCGGCCGCCGCCGCGGCGGCGCTCGCCCGCGCGGACGATGCTCACGCCGTCCCCCTCGTCGAGCCGTAAGAGCTGCGAGAGGCTGAGCTCCAGGCCCCCGGCGATGCGCTCGGCGACCGCTAGCGTTGGGCTCGTCTCCCCCCGCTCGACCTGCGACAGCATCGGCGCGGAGACGCCGCTGCGATCCGCGAGGTCGCGCAGGGAGAGGTCCATCCCCTCCCGCAGGGTCCTCAACCGAACACCGAATGCGCCATTGCCGGATGACACCGCCTCGCGTACGTTATCACGTACTTCTGTATGTGATCGTGTTTGGGGTAGCCGGCTGCGGCGGCGACGACACGCAGGACGGGACCCGGACGACCGCCTTCGAGTCGAACGAGCTTCGGGAGCCGGGCGAGAGCGGCACGTCGGACGCGCGTGCCTGCGGGATGCTGCCCGAGCGGTTCGTCGCCCGCGCTGTGGGAGTGAAGGCCGTCGAGGCCACCCCCAACGACTCGCTCGACCTCACGATCTGCGAGTGGCATGGCGGCGCGGCGCGCGCGAAGCTCCTCGTGGACTCCGCCCCGCGCGCGCAGCTCCGCTATTACAACCTGCTCGCGGAGCAGCACGAGTTCCACAACGCCGACCCCGCCCGTAAGGCCCGCCAGATCAGGGGCGTCGGCGAGGACTCGGCATACGGAGGGGCAGGCGCGTGGTGGACGCGGGCGACCCGCCAGCTGGTGGCCTACGACAGCGACAAGATCTTCAAGCTCCGCGTGAACGTTGCGGACTTCGACGACGGATCCGCCCGCAAGGCGGCTGTGGAGCTGACGAAGCGAGCGGTGCGCGAGCTCCGCTAGTTCGGGCTAGCGGGCCTGTCCCGTCGGCCGGACCACCAACTCGTTCACGCAGACGTGCGCGGGGCGTGTCACCGCGTGGACGATCGCGTCGGCGATGTCCTCCGCCTTCAGGACCTCGCCGATGTTCTCGCGGGCGCGCTCCATCGCCTGCCGGACGAGCGGGCTCGTGTTGTGGCCCTGCAGCTCGGTGTCCACGAAGCCCGGCGCCACGGTGGTCACACGGATCCCGGCGTGCAACGCCTCCTGGCGGAGCGCCTCCGAGAAGGCGTGCACCCCGAACTTGGTCATGTTGTAGACCGCCGCACCGGCGTCGGCGCGCCGGCCTGCCACCGACGAGACGTTCACGATGTCGCCGCCGCCGCTCGCGCCGATCAGCGGCAGCGCCGCGTGCGTGCAATACAGGAGGCCCAGCAGGTTCACGTGGATCATCCGGCGCCATTCGCCGGTGTCCGCGTCCGCCACCGGCCCGAGCAGCATCACGCCCGCGTTGTTCACGAGGATGTGGAGCCCGCCGAGCTCGTCGTGCGCGGCCTGGACGAAGCCGCGCGCCTGCTCCTCGTCCGAGACGTCGACCTGGCGTACGAGCGTCTCGCCGTCGAGGCTCCCCGCCACGGCCTCGAGCCGGTCGGTGCGCCGCGCGCCCAGGGCCACGCTCGCCCCCGCGGCGGATAGGGCGCGCACGGTCGCCTCCCCGATCCCGGAGGATGCGCCGGTGACGGCCGCCACGCGGCCTTCGAGCGGGCCCGCCATCGCCGCAGCCTATCCGGCGATTCTGCGTGCCCGCAACGCCAGCTCCAGCTCGAAGCGCCCGTCCGGGTCGTCGAGCCGGCTACCGAACAGCTCGCGCAGGCGTGTGAGCCGGTAGCGCACGGTCTGCGGATGGACGTGGAGCGCCTTCGCGACCGCCTCGGTCCGACCGCAGTGACGCAGCCACGCCTCGAGCGTGGAGCCGAGCCGCTCGCGCGAGAGGTCGGTCTCCCCCGCCAGCGGCGCGAGCGCCGTCTCGGCGACGTCGCGAGCGAGCCTGCGGTCCGCGCCCAGCAGCAGCGAGAGCTTGTGGCTCTCCGCCATGAGCAGCGCGTCACCGTCCTCGATCCCTCCCTCGCTGGCGAGCCGGAGCACCTCGCGCGCGCGGGCGAAGCTCACCGCGGCCTCCTGCCACGGCACGGCGGGCCCGAGCGCCGCCGCCCGGCCGCGCACGGCCGCGTCGAGCTCGGTCCGCACCGGAGGCGCGGGGACGATCGCGACGATGTGCGGCGCCACGTGCGCCACGAGCGCTTCGGGCCCGAGCCGCAGCGCCAGCCGGTCGGCCTGCTCCGACGACCCGCCGCCGGGCGCCACGTCCTCCGCCTCCACCACGAGCGCGGACAGCTCGCGCGGCAGCCGCCAGGCCGCCTCCGCGGCGGCCGCCTCGACGGTCGCGGGCGCCGCCGCCGGCTCCTGCACGAGCAGCGCCGCGAGCCGCTGCCGACGGCGCTGCAGCGCGCCCGCCGCGGCGGCCTGCTCGCGCGCGTAGCCCTCGATCGAGTCGGCCGACAGCTCGTCGATGTAGGCGAAGATCGCCTCCGCGAGCGCGTAGAGAGTCCGTGGCGGGAGCCCGGCACTCTCGCCCGCCGCCGCGAGGCGCCGCCACGCCACGCGCGCCCCGAGCCGGTATGCGGCGAGCAGCGCGTCGAGGCTGCGTCCCGCGCGCATCTCGCCGCGCCCGAGGTCCAGGTAGACCTCACGCCCCGCGTCGAGATCGGCGTCGGGGTTCTCGACGATCGTGGTGAAGCGGCCGAGCGCCTCCTCCACCCCGTGCCTGAGCGCCTGCCCGAAGGGGCCCTCGAGCGGCCGCGCGTAGGCCGGCACGCCGTGGCTCAGCTCGGCAACGATCTCGTCCGCGAGCCCGGGCAGCTCCGGACGCAGGACGCCGGCCACCTCGGGCGGCAGACCCTCCCAGGGATGCTCGCTCACCATTTGTGACAAACCTACAAGAATTTCGCCGTACGTCTTGACGCAATGAGTGAACGGGTCGTTCTTCTGGTACGTAGCCTCCAGAACGTGACGAGAGCGCACCGCAACATCAACATCGCCGCAGTGGTCCTTCCGTTCGTCGCCTTCCTGGCGGCGATCCCGATGCTCTGGAACGACCTCGTCGGCCCGCTCGACCTGACGCTGTTCCTGCTGATCTACGCCGTGTCGACGATCGGGATCACGGTCGGCTACCACCGCCTGCTCACGCACCGCGCCTTCGCCACCTACAAGCCCGTGGAGTACCTGTACGCGATCCTCGGCTCGCTCGCGGTAGAGGGCCCCGTGATCGGCTGGGTGTCGGACCACCGCAAGCACCACGCGCACGCCGACGAGGAGGGCGATCCTCACAGCCCGCACGTCGACCACGACGGCGAGACCCCCGGCCCGCTCCGCGGGCTGTACCACGCGCACATCGGCTGGCTCTTCCAGCACGCGACGGCGGTCGATGCCGAGAAATACGCGCCGGACCTCGTGGAGGACCGCGGCATGCGACTCATCCACAGGCTCTTTCCGCTCTGGGTCACGCTCGGGCTCGTGATCCCCGCCGGGATCGGCTGGCTCGTGGGCGGCGACCTGAAGAGCGCGCTCACCGCGTTCTTCTGGGCCGGCCTGGTGCGCATCTTCCTCGTGCACCACGTGACCTTCTCGATCAACTCGATCTGCCACTTCTTCGGCCGCCGCCGCTTCCAGACCGACGACAGGTCGACGAACGTGGCGTGGCTCGCCGTGCCGTCCTTCGGCGAGTCCTGGCACCACAATCACCACGCATTCCCGCGTTCGGCGATGCATGGCCTGCGCTGGTGGGAGATCGACCTCGGCGGCGGGGTGATCCGCGCGATGCGCCGGGTCGGGCTCGCGTGGAACGTCGTGATGATCAGCCCGGAGCGTCAGGAGCAGCGCAAGGTCGAGGCGGCGCGGAAGCTGCGCCCCACCGCGCCCGCCCTAGAGCGCGCCTCTCAGTAGGGCCAGGAGCTCGGTTTCCTCCGGCGGCTCGGGTGTGTTCCCGAGCGCGGGGTGCCGCATCACGGCGGCCGCCACCTGAGGCAGGTGCGCCTCCTCCACCCCGATCGTGGCGAGGCGCGTGTGGCCCGAGCGGGCTGCCAGCTTCGCGGCCTGCCCGGCGGCCGCGCCGGGGTCGCCGGCAGGGTCGCCGAGCGCCTGCGCGAACGCTCCCATGACCCCCGGGACCCGCCCGGCCATCATCCGGGCGAAGTGCGGCAGCATCACGGCGTTCGTGGCGGCGTGCGGGGAGTCGGCCGCGCGCACGAGGTTCTGGCACGTCGCGTGGTGCACGGCGAAGCCCGTAATCCCGGAGGCCCAGCTGCACAGAAGCGCGCCGAACGCGAGCTCCTCGTTCCAGATGGCCTCGGCCCCGCGGAGCGCCACCGCCTCCGCCACCGGGTTCGCGAGCGGCGTGTAGAGCGCCTCCATGCCGTGCGCAAGGGCGTTCATCGCGCTGGCCCACAGCTCGGGGCCAGGCTGGGAGGCCATGAGCCGGGGATCGGCGATGACGAGCGACGGACGGACCATGCGCGCGCCGTCGACGCCCGCCGGAGTGCGATGGAAGGGCGTGAGCTCGGCCCCGGAGAGGGTCGTAGGGATCGCGGCGACCCGCGCGCCCGTCACCCCGGCGATGGCCTTCGCCGTGTCGATCACACGGCCGCCCCCCACCGCGACGAGCGGCCCCTCGGCGACCTGCTGAAGCAGCCGAGCCGAAATCTCGTCGACGAGCCCCGGGGGCACGAAGACCGGGGACGGCGACGGCAGCACCGATGCCGCCCGCTCGGTGGTCAGCAGGGTGTAGCCGTCGAAGCCGCCCTGCGAGAGCAGACCGGGCGCCTCGGCCGCCAAGCCCTCCCCGAAGCGGATGGTGCGCTCACCGTCTCGCATCGTGAAGGATTCTGCGGCCAACGGCCGCGATCCTACGGAGTGGGCGTCTTCTTGGCCTCGCGCTCGAGCACGCGCTCGGCCTCGGCCGCGATGTCGTTGGCGATCGCGTTCGAGAGCGCGCGCAGGTACGCCTTGCCCGATGCCTCGAGGATGTCGGTCGACACGCCGACGCCCGAGGACACCTGGCCGCGCAGCTCGAGGAGAACGGTGACCTCGCCTAGCGCGTCGCGCCCGCCGGTGACCGCGGACACGTGGTACTCGCGTAACCGCGCCTCGTGCCCCGTGGCGGCGTTCAGCGCGCTGAAGAACGCGTCGACCGGGCCGTCGCCGGTGAAGCTCCCCGACTCGACCTCGCCGTCCGGCATGCGCACGCTCACGCGGGCGAGCGGCGAGCGGGTGCTCGAGGCCTCGATGTCGAAGGAGACGAGCTCGAAGGCCGCCGGCGCCTGCTTCATCTCGTCGGACACGATCGCCTCGAGGTCGAGCGCCGTCACCTTCTTCTTCTTGTCCGCCAGCTCCTTGAAGCGCTTGAAGGCTGTGTTGAGCGCCGCGCCGTCGACCTTGAAGCCGAGCTCCTCGAGCGCGTTGCGCAGCGCGTGCCGGCCGGAGTGCTTGCCGAGCACGAGCGAGTTCGCCTCCAGGCCGATCGTCGTGGCGTCCATGATCTCGTAGGTGGTGCGCTCCTTCAGGACGCCGTCCTGGTGGATGCCCGACTCGTGCGCGAACGCGTTGCGGCCCACGATCGCCTTGTTCGGCTGCACCTGGTAGCCGGTCAGGCGCGAGACCATCCGGCTGGTACGGGCGATCTCGCGCGTGTCGACGCCTGTCCACAGCCCGTGCGCCGCCTCGCGCACGTGGAAAAGCATCACGAGCTCCTCGAGCGAGGCGTTGCCCGCGCGCTCGCCGATGCCGTTGATCGCGCACTCCACCTGGCGGCAGCCCGCCAGCACGCCGGCGAACGAGTTCGCCACGGCCACGCCGAGGTCGTCGTGGCAGTGCACCGACGCGGTGACGCCGGCAAGCCCCGGCACGAGCCGGTAGAGCTCGCGCCACATCTGCGCGTACTCGTCGGGCATCGAGTAGCCGACGGTGTCCGGCACGTTGATCGTCGTCGCCCCCTCATCGAGCGCGATCTGGAGGACCTCCGCGGTGAACTCGAGGTCCGCCCGCGTGGCGTCCATCGGCGAGAACTCCACGTCCTCGCAGCGCTCGCGCGCCTGGGCCACGGCGGCGCGGGCCTGGCCCTTCACGTCCTCGCGGCTCGACTGGAGCTGGTGCTCGATGTGGATGTCGCTCGTGGAGATGAAGGTGTGGATACGCGGCCGCTCCGAGTCCTTGACCGCGTTCCAGGCGGCGTCCACGTCCTGCGCGTTCGCCCGGGCCAGGCCGCAGATAACGGGGCCGTGCACCTCGCGGGCGATCGCCTGCACGGCGTCGAAGTCGCCGGGCGAGGAGATC
The DNA here is from genome assembly GCA_035641775.1 of Thermoleophilaceae bacterium. GTDB lineage: Bacteria > Actinomycetota > Thermoleophilia > Solirubrobacterales > Thermoleophilaceae > JACVRW01. The sequence continues at coordinate 7,162 of DASQTS010000006.1, read as the reverse complement.
GGGAAGCCGGCCTCGATCACGTCCACCCCGAGCCGCGCGAGCTGGTGCGCGATCTCCAGCTTCTCCTGCTTGTTGAGCGAGATCCCGGGTGACTGCTCGCCGTCGCGCAGGGTCGTGTCGAAGATGCGTACTCGGTTCGCCTCGGTGCGGTCCATGGCCGCACATGAAGGTACACGCTCAGGTTTGGGTCCGGGCGGCGGGTTTGGCCCTGAGGCGCGTTAAAGCGTCAGCACGACCTTGCCGACATTGCTGCGCTCATGCATGTAGCGGTGCGCGGCCGCGCCGTCATCGAGCCGGAACTCCTGGGCCACCACCGGGCGCAGCTCCCCGGCCTCGATCCACTCGCGCAGAGGGCCGATCAGCTCCTCGAGGTCGCCCTTCTCGTCCCAGAGCGTGAGCATGTTCAGCCCGATGACCGACTTCGACTCCCTCATCAGCTTCATCGGGTTGAAGCGCGGCATCTGGGCGAGCACTCGGAGCGCGCGCAGCGGGCTGCGGCGCTCGCCCGCCTGCACCTCGGACGCGCCGAAGCACACGAGCCTGCCGCCCGCGCGGAGCAGCGCGAAGCTCTGCCGGAAGCTGCGCCCGCCGATCGCGTCGAACGCCATGTCGAGCGGATGATCCTCGCCGGCGATCCGTCGCACCTCGTCCACCACGTCGTGCGTCCGGTAGTCCACGGGGTTGTCCACGCCGAAGCCGCGGATCGCGTCGTGCTTTGCGGGGCTGGCGGTCCCGTAGACCTCGGCGCCGGCCAGCTTCGCGATCTGAGTGGCGGCGATGCCCACGCCGCCGGCCGCGGCCTGGATCAGCACCCGCTCGCCTTCGCGCAGGCCCCCGTACCGGACCAGTCCCGCGTAGGCGGTCGCGTAGGTGACTGGCATGGCGGCGCCCTCGCTGTAGCTCCACCCGTCCGGCAGCGTCAGCACGGCGCCCTGCGCGGCGACCGCGAGCTGGGCATAGCCACCGAAGCGGCACGCCCCCATCACGCGCTGCCCGACCTCGAGCCCGTCGACCCCTTCGCCGAGCACGTCGATGTCCCCCGCCACCTCGTAGCCGACGATGCAGGGCGGCTTTGGCGCGTCGGGATAGAGGCCCACCCGACCGAGCAGGTCGGCGAAGTTCACGCCCGCCGCGCGCACGCGGATCCGCACCTCGCCCGGCCCGGGCTCCGGGTCGGGGCGCTCCTGCACGCGCAGGACGTCCGGCGGGCCGTGCTCGGTGATCACCAGGGCCTTCACGAGTGAGGGACGCTATATCGTGGACGGAGGCATGCGCACGGTCTCCGGAACGAGCGTCGACATCAGGGACTCGATCCTCGATGCGGTCGGCGACACCCCGCTCGTGCGCCTGTCGCGCCTCGGCAAGGACCTGACGGCCCAGCTCGTCGCGAAGATCGAGGCGCTCAACCCGGGTGGCTCGATCAAGGACAGGGCCGCGATCGCGCTGATCGAGGCCGCCGAGCTGGACGGCCAGCTCAAGCCGGGCGGCACGATCGTGGAGCCCACGAGCGGGAACACGGGCACCGGGCTGGCGATCGCAGCGGCCCTCAAGGGCTATCGGGTGATCGCCGTGATGCCCGACAAGATGTCGAAGGAGAAGATCGACCTGCTGCGCGCCTACGGCGCCGAGGTCGTCGTGGCGCCCACGGAGGTCGCGCCCGAGTCGCCGGAGTCCTACTACCGCGTGGCGGACCGCCTCACGGAGGAGATTCCAGGCGCGTTCCAGCCGAACCAGTACAGGAACCAGGCGAACCCGGAGGCGCACTACCGCACCACTGGGCCGGAGCTCTGGCGCCAGTCCGGCGGGCAGATCACGCACTTCGTAGCCGGCGTGGGCACCGGCGGCACGATCACCGGCGTCGGCCGCTACCTGCGCGAGCAGAACCCGGACATCACGATCATCGGCGCAGACCCCGTGGGATCGATCTACTCGGGCGGCGAGGACGGCGTGAAGCCGTATCTCGTGGAGGGGGTCGGCGAGGACTTCTGGCCCGAGACGTACGACCCGTCGATCGTCGACCGCTACATCACCGTGTCCGACCGCGACTCATTCCTGTGGACGCGCCGGCTCGCGGAGACCGAGGGCATCCTCGCCGGCGGCTCAGGAGGGCTCGCGCTCTACGCGGCCTATCAGGTGGCTCGCGAGCTCACCGACCCGGCCGCGATGGTCGTGGTGGTGCTGCCCGACGGCGGGCGCTCGTACCTGTCGAAGGTCTTCAACGACGCCTGGATGCGCCAGTACGGCTTCCTCGAGCGCGACGCCGAGCTGACCGTGGGCGACGTCCTCCGGCACAAGCACGCGGAGGGCGAGATCCCGCCGCTTCTCACGGTCGAGACGCACGCGAAGGTGCGCGACGCCGTTGCGCTGCTGCACGAGCACCGCGTCTCGCAGCTGCCGGTGGTGTCCGCGCACGACCCGCAGACCGTGGTGGGCTCGGTGTCCGAGCGCGGGCTGCTGAGGCACGCGATGGACGACCCCGCGCTGCTCGCCGCGGAGATCGTCGAGGTGATGGAGCCACCCTTCCCCGCCGTGTCGGCCGGCGACAGCGTGCGCGAGGCCGTGGAGCTGCTCGCGGACCGGCGTGAGGCGCTGCTCGTGAACATGGACGGCCGCGCGGCCGGAATCGTCACGCGAGCGGACCTGCTCGAGTCGCTGGCGCGGTGACGGACCGCAGGCTCGCCACGCGCGTCGTGCACGCGGGCCTCAATCCCGACCCCACGTACGGCTCGGTGATCCCGCCGATCCACCAGACCTCCACATACGTGCAGCCCTCGCCCGGCGAGTTCGTGGAGGAGTACGACTACTCGCGCTCGGCGAATCCCACCCGCACGGCGCTCGAGCGCGCGCTGGGCGAGCTCGAGGGGGGCTTCGGCACGGCCTACTCGAGCGGTATGGCCGCGACCCACGTGGTCCTGACAGCGGTGCTCTCGACCGGAGACCACATCGTGCTCCCCTCTGACCTGTACGGCGGCACCTACCGCCTCGTGGACAAGGTGATGACACGCTTCGGAGTCGAGTACGACATGGTGGATCAGTCCGATCTCGATGCCCTCGAGCGGGCGATCCGGCCGGAGACGCGCCTGGTCTGGGTGGAGACGCCCACGAACCCGCTGCTCACCGTCGTGGACATCGAGGCGGTGGTCGAGCGCAGGAGCGACGCCCTCGTCGCGGTGGACAACACCTTCGCCACGCCGGTCGTGCAGCGCCCGCTCGAGCTCGGCGCGGACATCGTGATGCACTCGGCGACGAAGTACCTGAGCGGGCATTCGGACGTGATCGCCGGTGCGCTGGTAGCGCGCGACCGCGAGCTCCACGAGCGCGTGCGTTTCCTGCAGTTCTCGGCCGGCGCGGTGCTCGGCCCGTTCGATTGCTTCCTCGTCCACCGCGGCCTGCGGACGCTCCACCTGCGTGTGGCGGCGCATACCGAGAACGGCCGCGCGGTGAGCGAGTTCCTCCGCGGCGCCGACGGCGTGGAGGACGTCCGCTGGCCCGGCTTCGGCGGGATGGTCTCGTTCCGCCACCCGAACGCCACGCGCATCGCGGGCGCCACGGAGGTCTTCTCGCTGGCCGAGTCGCTCGGCGGCGTGGAGTCGCTGATCGAGGTGCCCCAGGCGATGACGCACCAGTCCGTGGAGGACTCCGACGCGGCGGTGCCCGCCGACCTGGTGCGGCTGTCGTGCGGCGTGGAGGCGGCGGAGGACCTCGTCGCGGATCTGGCCCAAGCGCTCGAACGTCAGCACTAACGCGTGGCCGAGTACGCACCTACCCCCGTAGACGACTTTCTCGACCCCGACCATCCGACGCTCTTTCCCCGGCTCACACCGGAGCAGATCGAGTACCTGGCGGAGATCGGCACCCAGCTCACGTTCGCGCGCGGAGACGTCGTGTTCGAGCACGGCGAGCGCGAGACCCCGCTCTACGTGGTCCAGAGCGGGGCCATCGACGTCATCGACCACGCGCCGGAGGGCGATCGGTACTTCGCCCAGTGCAGGCCGGGGACGTTCGCCGCCGACATCTCGATGTTCACCGGCGAGCCGACCCTCGGCGCGGGGTACGCGGCCGAGCCGACCTCGCTCGTGGCGCTCCCGCCGGCGGACGTGCGCCGGGTGGTCGCGACCACGGCGGAGCTGGGCGACCTGCTCCTGCGGACGATGGTCACCCGCCGGGAGTGGCTTCAGGGCCGCGGCCTGGGCCAGCAGCGGCTGATCGGCTCACGATGGTCGGGAGAGTCCTTCGCCGTCAGGGAGCTCTTGGAGCGGAACCTCGTTCCTTTCACCTGGCACGACCTCGCGACCGACGCCGACAGCCGGGCCCTGATCGAAGGGCTTGGCATCGGGGAGACCGAGTGCCCGGTCCTGATCCGCTCCGACAACGTCATTCGGCGAGCGACTGTGACGTCGGTCGCCGATGAGCTCGGGCTGCGAGCGCAGGTCGACGGCCAGAGCTTCGACGTCGTCGTGCTCGGCGGCGGCCCGGCCGGGTTGGCCGCGGCGGTCTACGCCGCCTCCGAGGGTCTCGGCACACTGGTGATCGAGCGCTTCGCCCCGGGCGGTCAGGCCGGCACGAGTGCGCGGATAGAGAACTACCTCGGCTTTCCGACGGGCCTCACCGGCGCCGATCTCGCCCGGCGGGCGACGCTCCAGGCCCGAAAGTTCGGCGCCGTGATCTCGAGCGTCCATGAGGCCTCCCGGGTCTCAGAGCCGGACGGCGGCGGTTTCCGCGAGATCGAGCTCGCCGACGGTCAGCGCGTCCGCGGCCGATGCGTCGTCCTGGCGCCGGGCGCGGACTATCGCCAGCTGCCCGCGGAGAACGCGGAGCGGTTCGAGGGCCTGGGCCTCTACTACGCGGCGACCCACATCGAGGCGCAGCAGTGCTCGTCCGAGGACGTCGTGGTCGTGGGGGGAGCGAATTCGGCCGGGCAGGCCGTGGTCAAATTGGCAGACCACGCACGCGAGGTCCACGTCGTGGCCCGACGACCGCTCGAGGTCGGGATGTCTCGCTATCTGGTCGACCAGATCGAGGCCAAACCAAACGTCCGCGTCTGGTCCGGGTGTGAGGTGCGAACTCTCGAGGGGGACGAGAAGCTCGAAGCCGTGGTGATCTCGGGCGCGGGCCCCGACCGCCGGGTCGAGATCTCAGCGGTCTTCGCCATGATCGGCGCCTCCCCGAGGTCCGAGGGACTCGTCCAGTTCGTCGGGCGGGACGACAAGGGCTTCGTGGTTACGGGCGAGGAGGCGAGGCGCCACCCCGACTTCCCCCGACACTGGGACGGGGCGGACCGCGGCCCGCTCCTGCTCGAGTGCACGCGCCCGAACGTCTTCGCGATCGGCGACGTCCGCGGAGGCTCAACGAAGCGCGTGGCGGCGGCGGTCGGAGACGGCGCGCTGGTCGTCCGCTCGATCCACGCCTCGCTCGCGGGCGGGTAGCGCTCAGAGCGAGACGGTCCGGCCGGCGTGGAAGCCGTCCGTGGCCACGATCCCGTCCACGACCTCGCGCGGCACCGGGTTGTCGGCGGTCACGATCATCACGGCGCCCCCGCCGGGCAGGTCGCGCGGCTGGCGGCCGACGGCCGCCGAGATGATGTTGATGCCCCGGTTGCCCAGCTCCGTGCCCACCCGGCCGAGCATTCCGGGCCGGTCCTCGTAGCTGAAGATCGCGAGGTGGCCCTCGAGCTGGAGGTTGAAGCGCGAGCCCCACGCCTCGAGCAGGTGCGGCCGGTGCGTCTGGCCGAGCGTCGTGCCCACGACCCGCGTGCGCTCGCCGCCGCTCACGACGGCCACGCGGAGCAGGTCGGTGAAGTCGCGCGCGTGCGCGCTGCTGGTCTCCGACACCGCGATGCCGCGCTCCTCGGCGATCGTCGGCGCATTGACCTCGTTGACGTCCTCCTCGGTGTGCCCTTCCAGGACGCCGCGCAGCACCTGAACGGTGAGCAGCCGCGTGTCGCGATCCGCCACCCTGCCGAGGTACTCGACCTCCACCGCGTCGACCGACGTGCGCTCGGCGATCGCGCTCGCGATGCGGCCCAGGTCGCGCGCCAGCGGCAGGAACGGTCCGAGTGCCTCCAGGTCCTCCGGGGCGATCGCAGGCACGTTCACGGCGCTGGTCACGACGCCGCCGGTGAGCGCCGCCACGACCTGCTCGGCCGCCTGGTAGCCGGCGCGGTCTGTGGCCTCCGTGGTAGAGGCCCCGAGATGGGGCGTCACCACGACGTTCGCGTAGCCGAACAGCGGGTGCTCGGTCACGGGCTCCTCGCGGAACACGTCCAGCGCGGCGCCCGCGACCTTGCCGCTGTCGAGCGCCTCGCGCAGCGCCTCCTCGTCCATCAGCCTGCCTCGCGCCACGTTGATCACGCGCACGCCGTCGCGCATGGCGGCAAAGGCGTCGGCGTTCAGCCAGTTCTCCGTCTCGGGTGTGACCGGCAGGTGGACGGTGATGAACTCGGCCCGCGCGTAGAGGTCCTCGGAGGACTCGGCGCGCTCCACGCCGAGCTCGCGGAAGCGCTCCTCCGAAACGTAGGCGTCGAACGCCACCACGCGCATCCCGAAGCCGAGCGCGCGCTGCGCCACGAGCTGGCCGATGCGGCCGAAGCCGAGCACCCCGAGCGTCTTGTCGTACAGCTCGACGCCGCTGAACTCCGCGCGCGCCCAGGCGCCGCCGGTGAGCGAGCCGTGCGCCTGAGGCACCTTGCGCGCGAGCGCGAGCAGCAGCGCCAGCGTGTGCTCCGCAGCCGTGATCACGTTGGACTGGGGCGCGTTCGCGACGATCACGCCGCGCTTCGTGGCGGCGTCCACGTCCACGTTGTCCACGCCCACGCCGGCGCGCCCCACCGCCTTCAGCCGCGCCGCTCGCTCCAGCAGCGGCGCGTCGAGCTGCGTGGCGGAGCGGATCAGGATCCCGTCGTACTCTCCGATGCGGCGCTCGAGCTCATCCTGGTCCCAGTCGACCCCGAGCTCCACCTCGAGCCCGGCGTCGCGCAGCAGCTGGACGCCCGACTCGCCGATCTTCTCCTTGACGAGAACCTTCACGCGTGAAGCGCCACGCCCGCGTCGGAGAAGACGCGCTGGGCCGCGGCCACGCCGGCACCGGGCTCGGCGTCGTGACCGAGCTCGCGCAGCGTCATCTCGAGCGCGGAGACGGTCACGATGATGTCGAAGGCGCCGAA
>DASQTS010000005.1:0-4776 GCA_035641775.1 Thermoleophilaceae bacterium | reverse complement strand
TCGTGAAGAGCAGCAGCGACTGCACCTTCGGCTTGGTCATCTCGAACAGGTCCGAGACGACCGTGCGCCACGCCGCGCTCCGTGCGAGTACGGCGTCCATCAGGCGGCCACCGCCTCGGCGCGGCGAGGCGCGCGCTCGCGCGCGGGGGAGAGCTGAAGCGTCATCGCCAGCGTCGTTGCCCAGAGCAGCGTGCCGAGAGCGAGGTGGAGCAGGATCAGGAGCTCGTACTCGTCGAGCCACACGTTCAGCGCGCCCACCAGGACCTGGACGGCGAGCAGCGCCGCGAGCGCCCAGGCGTTGCGCGTCAGCACGCCGCGCCGCACTGCGGCCACCACCAGCGCGATCACCAGCAGCGAGGCGATGTACATGAACGCCCGGTGCATCAGGTGGATGTCCACCAGCTCCGCCTTGCCGAACGGCATGAACTCGCCGTTGCAGGTGGGAAACTCCTTGCCGCACGCGTGGTGGGCGCCGTCGCCGAGCTGATAGTCGGCGCGGCCGTAGTTCTGCGTGCCGGCCATGTAGCCGCCGGCGACGACCGTACAGAGCACGAACAGCGAGGCGACGATCGACAGCGCGCGCAGGCGCGGCCCGCCATCCACAGGCCGCGTGCCGTTCACCGCGCGCCACAGATAGAGCAGCAGTCCGAGCAGCAGCATCGCCAGCCCGAGGTGAGCGGCGACGTAGACCTCCTCGAGGTTCTCCTCGACCGTCGCGCCGCCAAGCGCGCCCTGCGCGATCACGAGCACGAGCAGCGCCGCCGCCGGGCCACGCAGCTCGCGGTGCCGCCTCCAGGCCAGGATGAAGATCGACAGGATCATGAAGCCCACGATGATCGCGAGCACCCTGTGCGTGTACTCGACGATCGAGTTGAGGTCTACGCCCGGCACCACGTCGCCGTTGCAGAAGGGCCAGCCGTGGAAGCCGGAGCCGGCCGGCCCGCAGCCGAGGCCCGAGTCGGATACCCGTACGACGCCGCCGACGATGATCAGGACGAACGTCGCGATCCCGGTCGCGAGGACGAGCCGGCGCATCAGAGGCTGCGCGGTGCGACCGGCTGCGCGACCGTCTCCGCCGGCACCGACGCGGCGGCCACCTCACGGCGGATGTCCTTCATCGGCTCGACACTGCGCACGCGCGGGACGACGTCGAAGTTGTTTGGCGGCGGCGGCGAGCTCGTGAACCACTCGAGCGTGTTGCCCTGCCATGGGTCGTTCCCCGTGGGCCGTCCGTTCTTCATGCTCCAGAGCACGTTCACCACGGTCACGAGCACGCCGATGCCGAGGATGAACGCCCCGATCGTCGAGATCAGGTTGTAGGTCTCCACGCCGAGCGCCTCGTCGTAGTCGTAGATCCGGCGCGGCATTCCCTCGAGCCCCATCGAGTGCTGCACGAGGAAGGTGGCGAGGAAGCCCACGAACATCAGCCAGAACGACAGCTTTCCGAGGAACTCCGACATGAGCCGCCCGCTCATCTTCGGGAACCAGTAGTAGAGCCCGCCGAAGATGCCGAACACCGAGCCGCCGAAGAGCACGAAGTGGAAGTGCGCTACCACGAAGTACGTGTCGTGCAGGTACCAGTCCACCGGGAAGATCGCGAGGATCACGCCCGAGATGCCGCCGATCGTGAACAGCGCCGGCAGCGCGGCCGCGAAGTAGAGCGGCGTCTTCATCACGATCTGCCCTCGCCAGAGCGTGGCGATCCAGTTGAAGATCTTGATGCCGGTGGGCACCGCGATCGTGAACGACGCGAGCATGAAGAACGCCAGCACGACCGTCGGCGTGGGCGTGGTGAACATGTGGTGCGCCCACACGAGCAGGCCGAGGAAGGCGATCGCCACCGTGGACGCCGCGATCGCCTTGTAGCCGAAGATCGGCTTGCGGGCGAACACCGGCAGGATCTCCGAGATCATCCCGAAGACGGGCAGGATCATGATGTACACCTCGGGGTGCCCGAAGAACCAGAAGAGGTGCTGCCAGAGCAGCGGATCGCCGCCGGCGGCTGGGTCGAAGAACCCGGTGCCGAAGTGGCGGTCCGTGAGCAGCATCGTCACTCCGGCGGCGACCGACGGCAGCGCGGCGACCAGCAGGTAGCTGTAGACGAGGATCGTCCAGATGAACAGCGGCATGCGCCCCCAGCCCATGCCCCGGGTTCGCATGTTGTGGATCGTCGCGATGAAGTTGATCGCGCCGAGGATCGAGCTCAGCCCGGTGAGGTGGATCAGGAAGATCCAGGCGTCGACGCCTCCGCCTCCCGTGAACGCGTCGTCCGACAGCGGCGGGTACATCGTCCAACCGGCCTGCGGCGGCTCGAAGAAGAGGCTTGCGTAGAAGGCGACGCCGCCGAACAGCAGCAGCCAGAACGACAGCGCGTTCAGCTTCGGGAACGCCATGTCCCGCGCGCCGATCATGAGCGGCACGAAGTAGTTGCCGAACCCGGCGAGCACCGGGACGACGAAGAGGAACACCATCGTCGTGCCGTGCATCGTCACGAGCCCGTTGTAGGTCTCGGGACTGACCAGCGTGTTGCTCGACTGCGCCAGCTGGAGGCGCATGATCAGCGCCTCGACGCCTCCCAGGATGAAGAAGAGGAAGGTCGCGAAGAGGTAGAGGATCCCGATCTTCTTGTGGTCGGTGGTGGTGAGCCACTTGAGCCAGCCGCGCTGGGGGTCACGCAACCCGTGCATGACGATCTCGGGTCGCGCGACGGTGGGCTGCTCGCGTGTTGCGGTTCCGGCTTCCACTAGTTCCCTTCGGTCTCCGCCTGTGGATCGCGCGCCTCGCGCTGCTCGGCGACCGCCTCACCGGCGGCCTGAATCTCCTCGCGCTTGTCGCGCGCCCAGGCCTCGAACTCATCCGGCTCCACCGCCCGGACTGTGGCGCGCATGTCCGCGTGGTTCGGTCCGCACAGCTCGGCGCACTGCCCGCGCAACTCGGTGCCCGCCTGGTCCGCCGGGATCTTGAACCAGGTCTCATTCACGTGGCCCGGGACGGCGTCCATCTTCGGGCCGAGCTTCGGGATCCACCACGAGTGGATCACGTCCGAGGCCTCGAGCTCGAGCACGACCGTGGTGTCCGTCGGCACGACCATCTCCTGGTAGCTGAAGAGCTGCCCCTCGCCGGGATAGACGTAGCGCCAGATGTACTGCTGGCCGTTCACGCGGATCCGCAGCACGGGGCCGCCGTCGCCTGGCGGGTCGGGCTGGTCGATCGTGGCGAACTGGCTGCTCGACGCGCTCAGCCCGTTAGGGCCGGACGGGGGCGGGCTCTCGATGTCGTCGAGGTAGATGAACGTCACGACCGTCAGCACCACGAGGATCGATGCTGCGCCAACGGTCCAGCCGATCTCGAGCGGCGTGTTGCCCCGGATCTGGTCGGCGGTACCGCCGCGGCGGACGCGGTGGCGGACCAGGGACCAGATCAGCGTGCCCCAGACCAGTAGGAAGACCACGATCCCGATGTAGAAGGTGAGCTTGTAGAGCGTGTCGATGTCGTCCGCGTTCTGAGAGCCGCCGGACTCGGGCGTGAGAGCGTCGGCGAATGCCGACGGAGCCCCGATCAGGGACGCAAAAAGGGCCGCTGCGAGGGCGGCGAGCAACAGGCGTTTAGGCATGCCGACGGGCAAGGCCGCGGGATCATATCTCCGGCCCTCTGACGGCATCTACTTCGTGCCCTATGGCACTCAGGCGCCCTGGAAGGCGGGCTCGCGCTTCTCAACGAAGGCCGTGACGCCCTCCTGGAAGTCGCTCGTTCGCGCGAGGGCGTGCTGCAGTTCCGCCTCCAGGTCGAGCTGCCCGTCGAGGTCCGGGTAGAGCATCCTGTTGAGCGCCTGCTTCGAGCTGGCGTACGAGCGCGTGGGGCCGGCGGCGAGCTTCTCGACGAGCGTGTTCGCCTCGTTCATCAGCTCATCGTCGGGGTGCACGTAGTTCGCGAGGCCCCACTCGAGCGCCCGGTCGGCGGGGATCCGCTCGCCGAGCAGCGCCATCTGGAACGCCCGCGCCTTGCCCACGGCCGTGGGCACGAACAGGGTCGAGCCGCCGTCCGGCATGAGGCCGATGTTCACGAATGCGAGGCCGAAGTACGCGGACTCGGCGGCGAGGACGAGGTCGCAGGCGAAGGCCAGCGACGCGCCGATGCCCACAGCGGGCCCGTTCACGGCGGCCACGACCGGCTTCTCGAGCCTCCGCACGCCCGCGATGACCGGGTGGTAGAGCTCGTGAAGCTCTTTGCGGATGTTCGGCATTCCGTCCTCGGGGTCCGGCTCGAACCCCGACTTGAGGTCCGCGCCCGAAGAGAAGCCGCGCCCGGCGCCGGTGATCAGAACCGCGCGCACCGAGTCCTCGGCCGCGTCGCCGGCGATCACCTGCTTCAGCTCGCGTCCGAAGCCCTCGTGCCAGGCGTTCAGCGTCTCCGGGCGGTTCAGGGTCACGCGCCCTACACCCCCGTCGAGCTCCCAGATGACGTGGTCGTAGTCCATGGGCGGCAGCGTATATCGCGGCGAACGACGGCATCGAAGGGGCCAGCATCGGCCGGGTGGCGCATGGATTGGGCCTACAGCACCCAATCGATGCGCCAGTTGGGCTGTGTCACCCATCGCCCGGTTGCGCTGGTGCGCCGCGGGTGGTTTCCTTCCAAGCGCCGAAAACCACAGGTCTGGACTGGCTCCCGGACCTCAACCGAATCACTGGTCCGAGGAGGAAGGTTGGCCGCTACCAAGTCCGCTCAGTCCGCCGCGCGGCGCGCGACGCCCGCCAAGGCGAACGGAGCGGAGCGAAC
>DASQTS010000004.1:0-3818 GCA_035641775.1 Thermoleophilaceae bacterium | reverse complement strand
GGGGGCGGCGTCGTGTGCCTGCCGCTAGAAGCCTTCGGGCTGTGTGCGGCCCTCTCCGTAGTCGGGCAGCTGCTGGACGGCCCATGTGTTGCCGTCCGGATCGCTGAAGAACACGAATCGGCCCCACGGGAAGTCCTGGATATCGGAGACCTCGAGCCCACGGTCCGTGAGCTCGTCTCGGGCCGCCTCGATGTCGTGGACGACCAGCTGGAGTCCCTGTTGCGAACCCGGCTCCATCTCGGTAATGCCCTCGCCGATTGAGACCGAGCAGGCAGAGCCCGGCGGGGTCAGCTGGATGAAGCGCAGGCCCTCCTTGACCGTGACGTCGTTGTCCACGGCGAAGCCGGCCTGCTCGTAGAAGGCCTTCGCCCGGTCGACGTCAGAGACCGGAACCGGGACCAGCTCAAGCTTGAAGTCCATCCGGCGCGGCACTCTATCCCGCTCGGCGGGGTGGTCGATAGCAGGATGCGGAAGGCCAGCGTGTTGCGCGCACAGCAGCAGCTAGATCTACTCCGGAGTCGCGCTCGTAATGGTGAAACGTGTGCGCTGCGGCGTTCCCAGCTGGCGATTTCCGCTTCAGGACATCTAAGGGATAAATCTCGACGACGAAGCTCACTCAGCTGAACACCGCGATGCATGTGGACTGTCACGGGTCAGTTGCGCGTCGCGTGCTCGGCGGCTGATAGGTGCGAAGTGGACTCACGCGCGCGGCGAAGAACGGTGGTCGTCAGCGAACCGCGGCTGCGTAGGCGCGTGGAGCAGCGATTCCCGGGGGTTCTGGCAGGATGCCGCAATGGCCGCGTCTCGCCCCGGTCTCCCGTCGGGCATCGAAGCGTGCCTGTTCGATATGGACGGCGTGCTGACGCGCACCGCTACGGTGCACGCCAAGGCGTGGGCGGAGGCTTTCGACGGGCTGCTGCGCCGGCACGCCGAGGCGGGAGGTCCGACATTCGTTCCCTTTGACCCAGTCGTGGACTACACGGCTTACGTCGACGGCAAGTCGCGCGATGACGGGGTTCGCGACTTTCTCGCCTCGCGCGCCATTACGTTGCCGGAGGGTCGCCGCGACGACCCGCCGGAGGCCGAGACCGTCCGCGGCGTCGGCAATGCGAAGAACGTCAGGCTGCTCGAGGTGCTCGGGCGCGACGGCGTCGAGGTCTTCGCGGGCTCGGTGCGATTCCTGCACGCCGCGCGCGCGGCGGGGCTGCGAACCGCGGTCGTCTCGTCGAGCGCGAACACCGTGGCGGCGCTGACCAGCGCGGGGCTGCTCGATCTGATGGATGCGCGAGTCGACGGCACGACGATCGCCGCCGAGCGGATCAGAGGCAAGCCCGCGCCGGACAGCTTCCTCCTCGCCGCGAGGCGGCTCGGCGTCACCCCAGCGGCGTGTGCCGTCTTCGAGGACGCATTGGCGGGGGTGGAGGCCGGGCGCGCCGGGGACTTTGGCTGGGTCGTCGGGGTCGACCGGGCCGACCAGCGGGAGGGACTGCTAGCACATGGGGCCGACGTGGTCGTGGACGATCTCGCGGAGCTCCTCGCGTGAGCCTTCCCGAGGGCGCGACCTGGCCCGTCGAGCCGTGGGCGGTGCGGGAGCCGGAGCTCGCGCTCGACCAGCTCGCACGCACGGAGTCGGTGTTCGCTCTGTCTAACGGCCACCTCGGCCTGCGCGGGAACCTCGACGAGGGCGAGCCGCGCGGCATCAGCGGCACTTATGTGAACGGGTTTCACGAGTCGTTCAAACTCGAGTACGGCGAGTCGGGCTACGGCTTCGCTGAGGACGGCCAGACGATCGTCAACGTCCAGGACGGCAAGGTCATCCACGTGATGGTCGGCGACGAGCCTCTCGACGTCCTGCGCGGGACCGTGCTCGGGAGCGAGCGGGTGCTCGACTTCCGCTCCGGAACGCTCGACCGTGAGCTGCACTGGCGCTCGACTTACGGACGCGAGGTGAAGATCCGCACGCGCCGGTTGGTCTCTTTCGCCCATCGCTCCACCGCCGCGATCGAGTACGAGATCGAGGCCGTCGGCCAGCCGATTCGGGTCGCGCTGCAGTCCAACCTCGTGGCCAACATGCCGACCGAGGAGGGAAGGAAGGACCCGCGCAGGGGGAAGGAGCTCGGGGCCGTGCTGGAGGGCGTCCTGGCGCGCGGCTTCGAGCTGCGCGCTGTGCTCGTGCACACGACGAAGGGGTCGCAGCTCAGCTGCGCGGCCGGGATGGAGCACATCATCGAGGGCGGCGGCGTCGATATGCACACCGCCGTCTACGTCGAAGACGACCTCGCCCGCGTGACGATCTCCTGCCAGCTGCAGCCGGGCCGGCCGCTGCGCTTCGTCAAGCTCATGGCCTACCACTGGAGCTCGCGCCAAACACCCGAGTTTCTGCGCGACCAGGTAACGGCCAGCCTGATGAACGCCGGCGCAGAGGGCTGGTACGGGCTGCTGCGCGACCAGCGAGCGTTCCTGGATCGCTTCTGGGAGAAGGCCGACATCACGATCGAGGGCGACTCGGCGGTGCAGCAGGCGCTGCGCTTCTCGCTCTTCCATCTCCTGCAATCGGGCGCGCGGACCGAGGGCCGCGCGCTGGCGGCGAAGGGGCTCACGGGCCCGGGCTACGACGGGCACGCGTTCTGGGACACCGAGACCTTCGTGCTGCCGTTCATGACCTACGTCATGCCCGAGGTCGTCCGCCACGCGCTCGTGTGGCGCCACTCGATCCTCGATCAGGCGCGCCAGCGCGCGAAGCTGCACGGGCTACGCGGCGCGACGTTTCCGTGGCGCACGATCCGCGGCGAGGAGTGCTCGGGCTATTGGCCGGCGGGCTCGGCCGCGCTGCACGTCAACGGCGACGTCGCTGACGCGGTTCGCCGCTACCTCGACGCGACGGGCGACGACGAGTTTGCGGCGCAGGAGGGCGGCGAGCTGCTCGTGGAGACCGCCCGGATGTGGATCAGCGCCGGCTCCTACGACCATGACGGCAACTTCCGCATCGACGGCGTGACCGGACCGGACGAGTACTCGGCGTTGGCCGACAACAACGTCTTCACGAACCTCGGGGCACGGGCGAATTTGCACGCCGCGGCCGAGACTGCGGGTCGGCTACCGGAGTTGGCCGAGCGTCTTGGGGTGTCCAACGACGAGCTGGAGAGCTGGCGCGACGCGGCAGCCTCGATGTTCATCCCCTACGACGACCGCCTCGGGGTGCACCCCCAGGATCAGGGGTTCCTGCTCCTCGATCCGTGGAACTTCGACGCGTGCTCCGCGGAGGACTACCCACTGCTGCTCAACTTCCCCTACTTCCAGCTCTACCGCCGGCAAGTCATCAAGCAGGCTGACCTCGTGCTCGCGCTGCACCTCCACGGCGACGCGTTCACCGCGGAGCAGAAGCGGCGCAACTTCGACTACTACGAAGCGCTCACCGTCCGCGACTCGTCGCTTTCCGCCTGCACCCAAGCGATCGTCGCCGCCGAGGTGGGACACCTCGACCTAGCGTACGACTACCTGCGCGAGGCGGCCTTCGTGGACCTCCATGACCTGCACCACAACACCGGTGATGGGCTACACATCGCGTCGCTCGCGGGTGCGGTGCTCGCAGTCACCAACGGCTTCGGCGGCATGCGCGACTCGGGCGGACGCCTCCGCTTCTGCCCTCGGCTGCCACGTGATATCCCGATGGTTACCTTCGCGGTCACCGTCCGCGGAGCGCGCATGCGCGTGCGGATCGACCAGGAGCACACGCGCTACGTGCTGGACACCGGGGAGTCGATCGAGTTCGAGCACTGGGGCGAGGCGATCCGGCTCGAGGCGGACGAGAGGCGAGA
>DASQTS010000003.1:0-7891 GCA_035641775.1 Thermoleophilaceae bacterium | reverse complement strand
TTCCTGGCGAATGGACCCGGCGATCCCGCCGCCCTCGACTACGTGGTGGAGGCGGTGCGGGGGGTCGTCGGCAGGGTGCCGGTCTGGGGCATCTGCCTCGGACACCAGCTCCTCTGCCGCGCCGTTGGGCTCGAGACCTACAAGCTTCCCTTCGGCCACCGCGGCGCCAACCACCCGGTCAAAGACCTCGAGACCGGCAAGATCGAGATCACCTCGCAGAACCACGGCTTTGCGGTGCTCGGGCCGGGCGGCCAGAAGACCATCGAGACCGACGAGCCGGTCAGGTGGGAGACGGACTTCGGCGCGGCCGAGCTCCAGCAGTTGAACCTCTACGACCGCACTGTCGAGGGGCTGGTGCTCAGAGACGTCCCGGCGTCGACCGTCCAGTACCACCCGGAGGCCGGCCCGGGCCCTCACGACGCACTCCATCTGTTCGACCGCTTCTTGGAGAGGCTCGTTGCCGCGTAGGGACGACATCAAGCGCATCCTCGTCCTGGGCTCCGGCCCGATCGTGATCGGCCAGGCCGCCGAGTTCGACTACTCGGGCGCGCAGGCCTGCAAGGTGCTGCTGGAGGAGGGCTACGAGGTCATCCTGGTCAATTCGAACCCGGCGACGATCATGACCGACCCCGAGTTCGCCACGCGGACCTACATCGAACCGCTCACGCCCGCGTCGGTGGCGAAGGTGATCGAGCGCGAGCAGCCGGACGCGCTGCTGCCGACGCTGGGCGGAGGAACCGCGCTCGACCTCGCCCGCGAGCTGTCGGAGAACGGGACGCTCGGCAGGCACCGGGTGGAGCTGGTCGGCGCGGACTACGACGCGATCCGCCGCGCCGAGGACCGCGAGCTGTTCCGGGCGACGATGGAGCGCGCCGCCCTTCGGGTTCCGCGCAGCGCGGCCGTGAAGTCCATGCGCGAGGCCGAGCGGGCGCTGCCGCAGGTCGGGCTGCCCGCCATCGTCAGGCCGGGCTTCACGATGGGCGGGGCCGGCGGCGGCATCGCCTGGAACGAGACCGAGTACCGCCAGGTGGTGGCCGAGGGGCTCGCCGCTAGCCCGATCGGCCAGGTGCTCGTGGAGGAGTCGGTGATCGGCTGGGGCGAGTTCGAGCTCGAGGTGATGCGCGACCGCAACGACAACGTCGTGATCGTCTGCTCCATCGAGAACATCGACCCGATGGGCGTGCACACGGGCGACAGCGTGACGGTCGCCCCGCAGCAGACGCTCTCGGACACGCTCTACCAGCAGCTGCGCGACCAGGCGATCACTGTGATCCGCGCCGTGGGGGTCGAGACGGGCGGCTCGAACATCCAGTTCGCGGTCAACCCGCAGACCGAGGAGATCGTCGTCATCGAGATGAACCCGCGCGTGTCGCGGTCCTCGGCGCTCGCCTCGAAGGCCACCGGCTTCCCGATAGCGAAGATCGCCGCCCGGCTGGCGGTGGGCTACGCGCTCGAGGAGATCGACAACGACATCACGAAGAAGACGCCCGCGAGCTTCGAGCCGACGATCGACTATGTGGTGGTGAAGTGGCCCCGCTTCGCGTTCGAGAAGTTCCCGGGCGCGGACGGCCAGCTCCACACCTCGATGCAGTCCGTGGGCGAGGCGATGGCGATCGGACGCACCTTCAAGCAGGCGTTCATGAAGGCGATGCGCTCGCGGGAGCTCGACGTGATGCCGGCGCTCGACGGCGACCTGGTCGAGCGCCTTGAGTCGCCCTCGGACGACCGCTACGAGCTGATCTTCGAGGCGGTCAGGCGCGGCCACACCGAGGCGGAGCTGTGCGAGCGCACCGGGATCGACCCGTGGTTCATGGCGGAGATCGGCGCCCTCGCGCGCGGGGAGGACCCGCAGGAGGGGCTCGAGCGGAGCTTCAAGTCGGTCGACACCTGCGCCGCGGAGTTCGAGGCCGAGACGCCCTACTACTACTCGGGCTGGGAGCGCCGGGCCGTGCACGAGGTGCGGCGCGGCGACAGGCCGAGCGTGGTGATCCTCGGATCGGGGCCGAACAGGATCGGGCAGGGCATCGAGTTCGACTACTGCTGCGTGCACGCCGCGATGACCGTGCGCGAGTCGGGTCGCGACGCGGTGATGATCAACTGCAACCCGGAGACGGTCTCGACTGACTACGACACCTCGGACCGCCTCTACTTCGAGCCGCTCACTCTCGAGGACGTGCTCGGTGTGATCGAGCTCGAGCGCCCGGAGGGCGTAATCGTTCAGTTCGGCGGCCAGACGCCGCTGAAGCTCGCGGCCGGGCTGGCCGAGGCGGGCGTGCCGCTGCTCGGTACGCCGGTCGACGCGATCCACCGGGCGGAGGACAGGCCGAGCTTCAGCGCGCTGCTCGACGAGCTCGGGCTGAAGTCGCCGCCGTACGCCACGGCCAGGTCGCACGAGGAGGCGCTCCAGGTGGCCGACGACGTGGGCTATCCGTTGCTCGTGCGGCCCTCGTACGTGCTCGGCGGCCGCGCGATGGAGATCTGTTACTCCCGCGAGCAACTCCAGGGCTACTTGAAGCGCACGAACGGCGGAGCGGGACGCACGATCTTCCTCGACCGCTTCCTCGAGAACGCGATCGAGATTGACGTGGACGCGCTCTCCGACGGCGAGGACGTGGAGATCGGCGCGATCATGCAGCACGTCGAGGAGGCGGGCGTGCACTCCGGCGACTCGGCGTGCGTGATCCCGGCGATGTCCCTCGGCGACGAGATGATGCGGCAGGTGGAGGAGGCGTCGCGCGCGATCGCGCTGGCGCTCGGCGTGGTGGGGCTCATCAACATCCAGTTCGCCGTCCACGGCGACAGCGAGGAGCTGTACGTGATCGAGGCGAACCCGCGCGCGTCGCGCACGGTGCCGTTCGTCTCGAAGGCGATCGGCGTGTCGCTGGCGAAGCTGGCGTGCCGGCTCATGCTCGGCGAGCGGCTCCGTGACATGGCGCTGAACATCCCGCGCTCGCCGCGCCACGTCTCGGTGAAGGAGGCGGTGCTGCCCTTCGGCCGCTTCCCGCGCGCCGATGCCCTGCTGGGGCCGGAGATGAAGTCCACAGGCGAGGTGATGGGCGTGGCGTCGGACTACCCGGCCGCGTTCGGCAAGGCGCAGACTGCGGCCGGCGCGGAGCTCCCGGCGTCAGGGACGGTCTTCATCTCCGTCACCGACGGCGACAAGTCCGCTGCCACCCAGCTGGCCGCGGGGTTCCACGACATGGGCTTCAGCGTGGTCGCGACCGGCGGCACGGCCACGACGATCCGGCGGATGGGCGTGCCGGTGGAGCGGATCCTGAAGCTGTCGGAGGGCTCGCCGAACGTGGTCGACCGCATCGAGGCGGGCGAGGTGGACCTCGTCATCAACACGCCCACCGGCTCGGGCGCGCGAGCCGACGGGTACGAGATCCGCCGGGCGGCGGTCGCGCGCGGCATCCCGTGCATCACGACGATGTCGGGCGCGAGCGCCGCGCAGCGCGCGATCCGCTCGCGGCGCTCGGGCGAGCCGTCCGTGATCTCGCTCCAGGAGCTGCACGGCGGGCTGGCGCTGCCCGCGATCGAGCACGCCGCCGACACGGAGGCCGAGGCGGAGCGCTCGAGTTGAGCGAGCCGCGGACGCTTGCTCCTCCCGAGCGGCGGATCGCGCAGGTGTCGGGCGTGGAGCGGCTCGGGGCCTATGAGCTGATCACCGCGCTCGACTCGAGCGGCCCGACGGATCCCCGTCCCGGCCAGTTCTACATGCTGGCGGCGGAGGAGGGGTGGGGCGGGGGCGGCGACGAGCGGCCCTACCTGCCGAGGGCGTTCTCGTACGCGCGGGCGCGCGTGGAGGACGACGGCATCGCGCTCAGCTTCCTGCTCGAGGCGGTTGGCCCGGGCACCCAGCGGCTCGCCGAGCTCGCGCCCGACGAGGGTCTCGCGCTGCTGGGCCCGCTGGGCGTGGGGTTCCGGCCACCGGCGGACGGAACGCGCGCGCTGCTCGTGGGCGGTGGGATCGGAGCGGCCCCGCTGCTGTGTTGGGAGGAGGAGCTGGCCGCCGAAGCGCAGTCGGCCGGCGCGGACGGTCCGCCCGCAGTCCTCCTCGGCTTCCGCTCGGCCGCCCACGCGCAGGCGGCCGCCCTGTTCGCGGCCGAGCCGCAGGTGGTCACCGACGACGGGTCGGTCGGGGGCCGGGCGCTGGTCACGGAGCTGCTCGCGGCGGAACTGGACGCCGACGCGAACGCGACGGTCTACGCCTGCGGCCCGCCCGCCATGCTCGAGGCCGTACGCTCGCTCTGCTCTGAGCACGACGTGCCCGCCCAGCTCGCGATGGAGTCGGGAATGGCGTGTGGGTTCGGCGCCTGCTTCGGCTGTGTGGTGCCCACCCGCACCGGCTACGTGCGCCTGTGCGTGGACGGCCCTGTCCTGGACGGGGACCTCCTGGAGGAGGTTCTGTGATCGAGCTCTGCGGCGTCCCGCTCCGCGGGCCGGTGCTGAATGGCTCTGGCACCTTCGACGCGATCGCGGCCCGGCGGGCGTTCGGCGACGCGCTGCTCGAGCGCTTCCCGTTTCACGCGTTCGTGTCGAAGACGATCACCCTCGCGCCGCGCGAGGGCAACCCGCCGCCGCGGCTCTGGGAGACGCCGGCCGGGCTGATCAACTCGATCGGACTCCCGAACAAGGGTCTGCACGGCTTTCTCGAGTCGGACCTTCCGGACCTTGCGCTGCTGCCGGTGCCGCTCGTCGTGTCCGTCATGGGCTTCAGCCGCGAGGAGCTGGCCGAGCTGGCCGCCGCGGTTGGCGAGCGCGACGAGGTGGCGATGCTCGAGCTGAACGTCTCGTGCCCGAACGTCGAGACGGGCCTGATCATGGGCGCCGACCCCACTGAGACGGCGCTCGCGGTCGAGCGCGTCCGGTCTCGGACCTCCAAGCCGCTGATCGTGAAGCTCACGCCGAACGCCACCGATCCCGCTGCCGTGGCCGCGGCAGCGCAGGACGCCGGCGCCGACGCCGTCTCGCTCGTCAACACGCTGAAGGGAATGGCGCTCCACCCACGGACGGGGGAGCCGTGGCTGGGCGGGGGGACCGGCGGGGTGTCGGGCCCGGCGATCCGGGCGGTCGCGCTCGAGCAGGTCGCGGCGGTCGCGAGCGCGGTCGAGGTACCCGTAATCGGCATGGGAGGGATCTCGACCGGACGTCATGCGGCCGATTTCCTCGCCGCGGGTGCCACGGTCGTCGCAATCGGCACGGAGAGCTTCCGCGACCCGGCCGTGGGACACCGAATCGCCGCCGAGCTGGAAGCGCTGTCCCTCGGCGGTAGCACCCGCGCCCCCGCGTCGACGACCGTCTAGCCCGTTTGGGGGGCAGGGGGCCGCCCTTTCCACGCAAGATGCGGGAACTTTGCCGCTCATCGGTCAGGCAATCGGGAATTGCTCAATTAAAACCCCTGCAAACAGTGTAAAAACGCTCAAGGAGCCCGAACCCACCTAGACCTCAGGTCGAGGTCCAGCTGAATTCACGGATTTTTTGCGGTTTCCCCCTCGACGCCAGCGACCCAGCGTGTACTATCGCCGCCCATGCCGGCCGCCCCCCAGTCGCCCGCCAAGACGCAAGCGGCGGGCCTCGCTCCCGAGCGCTCTCTGACGCAGCGGATGGACGCCCTCCAGCGGGCCAACGAGATTAGAACCCGGAGAGCGAAGCTGAAGAGGGACCTGAAAGGGGGACGCGTCCAGATCCATGGATTGCTGCTCGATCCGCCTGAATACGTGCTCACCGCGAAGGTCTTCGACCTGCTCCTGGCGGTGCCGAAATACGGCCGTGTGAAGGTGAATCGCATCCTCACCCACTGCCGCATCTCGCCCAGCAAGACCATCGGCGGGCTCTCCGAGCGGCAGCGCAACGAGCTCGTCTCGTACCTGCGCCGATAGCCCCGATACTGGTAATCACCGGCCCGTCCGGCGTAGGCAAGGGGACCCTCATAAAGCTGCTCCTGGAGCGGGTTCCGGGACTCCAGCTGGCGGTCTCCGCGACCACCCGCGACCCGCGGCCGGACGAGGTGAACGGGGTCGACTACCACTTCCTCAGCCGGCACGACTTCGATCGCCGGGTGGCCGCGGGCGAGTTTGTGGAGCACGCCGTCTATGCCGGAAACAGCTACGGCACGCTGCGGACCGAGCTTGAGCGCCCGGCCCGCGGGGTCGTGCTCGAGATCGACGTCCAGGGTGCGCGCCAGGTGCATGAAACGCTGCCGGAGGCTACGAGAATCTTCATCGAGCCGCCGAGCTTCGAGGCGCTCGTCGAGCGGCTGACCGCGCGCGGCTCCGACTCGCCCGAGCAGATCGAGCGCCGGCTGGCCGCCGCGCGCGAGGAGCTGGCCGCCCGGGACGAGTTCGACCACCACATCTGCAACGACGAGCTGGAGCGTGCAGTGGATGAGCTCGCGCAGCTTGCGGCTACCATGTGTCCCCCGTGATCAAGCCAAGACTGGAC
Source organism: Thermoleophilaceae bacterium (assembly GCA_035641775.1). GTDB lineage: Bacteria > Actinomycetota > Thermoleophilia > Solirubrobacterales > Thermoleophilaceae > JACVRW01. The sequence goes on along the minus strand of DASQTS010000003.1, from coordinate 1,447 downwards.
AAGCTGCTCGAGCGAGTCGACTCCCACTACGCCGTCGTGCTCGTCTCGGCGAAGCGTGCGAGGCAGATCAACTCGTACTACCACAACCTCGGCGAGGGCACGTTCGACGAGTACCCGCCTCCGATGGTCGAGACCGGCTCGAAGAACTACCTCAAGATCTCCCTGGAGGAGATCGCAGCCGGCAAGATCAAGTACCGCTACCGCTAGGAGGCGTGCTTGGCACGGATCCTGCTCGGCGTCAGCGGCGGGATTGCCGCGTACAAGGCAGTTGAGCTGGTCAGGCTCGCCGCGAAGGCGGGGCACTCCGTTCGCGTGATCCAGACGCCCGCGAGCCTCCGGTTCGTTGGCCGCGCGACGTTCGAGGGCGTGACCGGTGCGCCGGTGCTGGTCGAGGAGTTCGAGGCCGATCCGGCCCGCGGCGCGTTCCCCGGGGACCCGGCGCCGGACCACGACGCGATCTCGCACCTCGAGCTGGTGGCGCGCTGCGACGCGCTCGTCGTGGCGCCTGCCTCGGCCAACACCATCGCGAAGCTGGCGGGCGGGCTGGCCGACAACCTGCTGACGAGCGCGGCGTTGGCGAACACCGCTCCGCTAGTGGTGGCGCCCGCCATGAACAACCGGATGTACGAGCACCCGGCCACCCAGGCGAACCTGGAGCTGCTGCGCTCGCGCGGTGCCCGGATCGTGGAGCCCGGCACCGGCAGCCTCGCGTCGAAGGGCGAGTGGGGGGTGGGCCGCCTCGCCGAGCCCCCGGAGATCCTGGCGGCGGCAGAGGCCGCGATTGCCGGCTACGCCCCGCGATCGCTCGACGGCCTGCGCGTCCTCGTCACCGCCGGCGGCACGAGGGAGCCCATCGATTCGGTGCGGTTCATCGGCAACCGCTCGTCAGGCCGCATGGGGCTGGCGCTCGCCGAGGAGGCCGACCGGCGCGGCGCCGATGTGACTCTGCTGGCCGCGAACGTGACGATCCCGCCACCCGACCGGATCGAGACCGTAAACGTGGAGACCACCGCTGAGCTGGAAGCCGCCGTGCGCGAGCGCTTCGCGGAGGCGGACGTCCTGATCATGGCCGCGGCTCCCGCCGACTTCCGGCCGGCCGAGCAGGCGGACTCCAAGCTGTCCAGGGAGGAAGGGGCACGCAGGCTGGAGCTTCAGCCGACGGCCGACATCGTCGCGGGCGTGGCCGCCGGCAGGCGGCCGGATCAAACCGTGATCGGCTTCGCCGCCGAGCACGGCGACGGCGCCGTCGAGCGCGGCCGCGCGAAGCTCGCCCGCAAGAGTCTCGATGCCGTTGTCGTGAATGACATCTCGCGCATCGACATCGGCTTCGACAGCTCCGATAACGAGGTCACGATCGTGCTCGCCGACGGCGAGAGCGAGGTCGGCCGCAGGCCCAAGCGCGAGGTCGCCGCGGCGATCCTCGACGAGGTCGAACGCTTGAGGGCGC
>DASQTS010000002.1:0-6082 GCA_035641775.1 Thermoleophilaceae bacterium | reverse complement strand
CCGCAGCCCGTGATCACCGAGGACAACCTCGTGATCCAGATCGACACCGTCATCTACTTCCAGGTGACCGATCCCAAGGCCGCGAGCTACGAGATCGCCGACTACATCGCGGCGATCGAGCAGCTCACGGTTACAACGCTGCGAAACGTCATCGGCGGCATGACGCTCGAGGACACGCTCACCTCGCGCGACAAGGTCAGCGCGGCCCTGAGAATGGTGCTCGACGAGGCGACGGGGAAGTGGGGCATCCGAGTGAACCGCGTGGAGCTGAAGGCCGTGGACCCGCCCGCATCGATCCAGGAGGCGATGGAGAAGCAGATGCGCGCCGAGCGCGACCGCCGCGCCGCCATCCTCACCGCGGAGGGCGTCAAGCAGTCGCAGATCCTGACCGCCGAGGGCGAGAAGCAGAGCGCCATCCTGCGCGCCGAGGGACGGCGCGAGGCGCAGATCCTGGAGGCGCAGGGACAGTCGAAGGCGATCGAGACCGTCTTCGAGGCAATTCACCGCGGGGACGCCGACCCGAAGCTACTGGCCTACCAGTACCTCCAGATGCTGCCGCAGATCGCCCAGGGCGAGTCGAACAAGGTTTGGATCATCCCGAGCGAGTTCACGAAGGCGCTCGACCAGCTCGGCTCGGCGCTGCCGGGGCAGGACCGCCGGGTGGATCCAGGTCCACCCGCACCGTGAGCTGCTCGGTCCCCATCGCGCGGACCATGGCCGAATTCAGCCTGTTCCGCATCCGGCGCTGACGCGCGCGCCAGTCGTCGCCCTCCAGGATGCGCGCCGTGCCGGATCGCCACCGGCGACCCACGCGCACGCGCACGTTCGGGTCTGCCTCGAGGTTGCGGATGTAGGCCGCCCGCCGGCCGTGCTCGGTGACGATCCAGAGCGTGTCGTCCTCGATCAGCCGCGTGACCGGCACGCGGCGCGGCTGCCCGCTCCGCCTCCCGGTGGTCTCGAGGATCACCACGCTGGGCGTCGGGAGGCCGAGCCGGACGGCCGCCCTGACCAGCCTGTTGAAGACCTTCGCCGAGAGGAACGTCGATACACGCCTCTTGTTCACGGCGGCTAGCCTCTCATGAGTGTTCGATGCCCTTTCCGACCGGCTTCAGGCGGCCCTCGGTGACGTCCGCTCCCGGGGGAAGCTGACCGAGGACGACGTCAACCAGGCGATGCGCCAGGTGCGGCTGGCGCTGCTCGAGGCGGACGTCAACTTCAAGGTGGTCAAGCAGTTCACCCAGGCGGTCAAGGAGCGGGCGCTCGGGCAGGACGTGCTGAGCTCGCTCAACCCGGGCCAGCAGGTAGTGAAGATCGTCAACGACGAGCTCACCGCCCTGATGGGCGGGAGCGGGCGCGACCTCGCCCTGGCGCGGCCCGGGCCGACCGTGATCCTCATGGCCGGCCTGCAGGGGTCGGGCAAGACGACCGCCGTCGCGAAGCTCGCCCGCCACCTGCGCGAGGAGCAGGGCATGGACGTCGGCGTCGCGGCCTGCGACGTCTACCGCCCGGCGGCGGTCGACCAGCTGGTCAAGGTCGGGGGCCAGGCCGGGGCCCGCGTGTACGAGCAGGGCACGAGCCGCGACCCCGTGGACATCGCGGAGTGGGCGCTCGACCAGGCGAAGCAGGATCGCCGCGACGCGCTGATCATCGACACGAGCGGCCGGCTCCACATCGACGAGGAGCTCATGAAGGAGCTCGCCGACATCAAGAAGCGCACGAAGCCGCACAACGTGCTGCTCGTGGTCGACGCGATGACCGGACAGGACGCCGTGAACGTCGCGGAGCAGTTCGCCGAGACGGCGAACTTCGACGGCGTGATCCTCTCGAAGCTCGACGGCGACTCGCGCGGCGGCGCGGCGCTGTCCGTCAAGGCCGTGACCGGCAAGCCGATCCTCTACGCCTCCACCGGGGAGAAGCTCGGCGACTTCGAGCGCTTCCACCCGGACCGGATGGCCCAGCGGATCCTCGGCATGGGCGACGTGATGACGCTCGTCGAGAAGGCCGAGCGCCAGATGGACGAGCGCCAGGCCGCGGAGCTCGAAAAGAAGATCCGCAAGGAGCAGTTCACGCTCGACGACTTCCTCGAGCAGATGCAGCAGGTGCGCAACATGGGCCCGCTCGGCTCGCTGCTGAAGATGATGCCCGGCGTGGGGTCGCAGCTCGGCTCGCTGAACGTGGACGAGAAGGAGCTGGACCGCCTCGAGGCGATCATCCGGTCCATGACCCCCGAGGAGCGGGCCAACCCGAAGATCATCGACGGCTCGCGCCGGCGCCGCATCGCGCGTGGGTCGGGGACCTCGGTCCAGGCCGTCTCGCAGCTGGTGAAGCAGTTCGGCCAGATGAAGAAGGTCATGAAGCAGATCTCGCGCGGCAAGATGCCATCGCTGCAGCAGCTGGCCGGCGGTCGCTAACCTCTCCCGTTCTCATGTCCGTACGAGTCCGCCTAACCCGCGTGGGGAGCAAGAAGAACCCGATCTGGCGCGTGGTCGTCTCCGACCAGCGCTCGCCCCGCGATGGGCGCTTCATCGAGACGATCGGGCACTACAACCCGCAGACGGAGCCCTCGACGATCGCGATCGACGAGGAGCGCCTCCAGCACTGGCTCGCCCGCGGCGCCCAGCCCACCAACACGGTGAAGCAGCTCGTGAAGGCGCACTCGAAGAGCGCGCCGGAGCCGGAGCCGGCGCCCGCCGCCGAGTAGTGGAGGACCTCCTCGAGTACCTCGCCCGGTCGCTCGTCGACCGCCCGGACGAGGTGAACGTGGAGTCGTTCGAGGAGGACGACGGCACGATCGTCCTCGAGCTGTCGGTGGCCGACGACGAGGCGGGCAAGGTGATTGGCCGCGGCGGGCGCACGGTCGCCGCGCTGCGCACGGTCCTGAAGGCCGCCGCCGTCCGCGACGGACAGCGGGTACTCGTCGACGTCGTCGATTGACACTCGTGACCGCGGGCCGCGTGGGGAAGCCGCACGGCCTGGACGGGAGCTTCTATGTCGAGCGGCCCCAGCATGCGCTGCCCGAGGGCTTGGCGCTCACCATCGCCGGTGGCTCGCACCGGATCGCCCGCAGAGCGGGGACCGACGACCGGCCGCTGATTCAGCTCGCGGGAATCGAGGACCCCCGCCCCCTGCGAGGAGAGGTCATGCTCGTGGAGGACCAGCTCGAGGAGGGCGAGTGGCTGGCGTCCGATCTCAAGGGCCTCGATGTGCCCGGCATGGGCCGGGTGGCGCGCCTCGTGGACGCTCCCTCGTGCAGCGTGCTGGAGCTGGAGGACGGCTCGCTGGTGCCACTGGTATCCGACGCGATCGAGCGGATCGACCTCGAGGCGGGCGAGATCCACGTGAATCGCGACTTTCTCGGATGAGGATCGACGTTTTCACGCTCTTCCCGGGCTGGTTCGACTGGTTCACCACGCAGCGGCACGTGAAGAACGCGCTCGACCTCGGGCACGAGCTGAATCTGGTCGACCTGCGCGCGGCGACGCCGCTGAAGGCCGGCCAGGTGGACGACACGCCCTACGGCGGCGGCGCCGGGATGGTTCTCCGCGTGGACGTGGTGGAGGCGGCGCTCGAGGCACGCTACGGCGAGGCGCCGGCGCCGCACCGGACCGTCGCGCTGTCGCCGGGAGGGCGCCAGTTCGACGACGCGCTGGGCCGCGAGCTGGCCGGCGAGTCCGCGCTGACGCTCCTGTGCGGCCGCTACGAGGGGTTCGACGAGCGGGTCAACGAGCACCTCGCCACGGACGTGGTCTCGATCGGACCGTACGTGCTGTCCGGCGGCGAGCTGGCCGCGATGGTCGTCGCGGATGCGGTGATCCGGCAGCTCCCGGGGGCGCTCGGCCACGAGGACAGCGCCGTCGAGGAGTCATTCAGCGAGGCGCTCGAGGGTGCCCCCGAGTACCCGCACTACACGCGCCCGTTCGAGTGGCGCGGGCACGAGGTGCCGGACGTTCTTCTCTCCGGCGACCATGCCCGGATACGGCAGTGGCGGCTCGAGGAGAGCCGCCGCCGGCGACGAAGTTAGCCGGGTATCCCTTCGCTACCATGATCCGTCACGCGCGACGGCTCCCACGGTCGCGTTTTTTGTGCCTATGTCCGGCGTCATCGACAGCATCGAGCGCGCACAGCTGCGCCGCGTCCCCGCCTTCCAGGCGGGCGATCGCGTGCGCGTGCACTTCCAGGTCGTGGAGGGCACGCGCCGGCGCACGCAGGTGTTCGAGGGCATCGTGATCAAGCGCCAGGGCAACGGCGTTCGCGAGACGTTCACGGTCCGCAAGCAGTCGTTCGGCGTCGGGGTGGAGCGGACGTTCCCGGTCCACTCGCCCAAGATCGAACGCATCGAGATCGCCGCGCGCGGCGACGTGCGCCGGGCCAAGCTGTACTACCTGCGCGAGCGCGTGGGCCGCGCCTCGCGCGTCCGCGAGCGGCGCTGGACCGGCACGGAGGAGCTCGTCGAGCCGGGGCTGATCGAGGAGGGCGCGATGCCGCCGGACGACGCCCCGCGTCCCGGCGAGGAGGAGCTGGCGGAGGAGACCGCTTCGGCCGAGGAGACCGCTGCCGCGGAGGAGACCGCTGCCGCGGAGGAGACCGCTGCTGCGGAGGAGACCGCGGCTGCCGAGGAGACGCCTCCGCCCGATTCCGAGGCAGCGGGCGACGAGCCGGCCGAAGAGCCTGCCGAGCAGCCCGGCGAAGACCAGAGCAACTAGGCAGCGCCCGGCGCACGGGGACGGAACCGGTGGCCAAGAGCACTCAGAAGAAGGGCCATAACTCGTTCGTCGAGTTGGTGATGATCGTCGCGGTGGCGCTCGGCCTCGCGCTCGGCATCCAAGCCTTTCTCGTCAAGCCGTTCCGGATCCCGAGCGAGTCGATGGTCCCGACGCTTCAGATCGGCCAGCGCGTCCTGGTGGACCGGGTGAGCTTCAGGTTCGGTGAGCCGGACCGCGGCGACATCGTGGTCTTCAAGCCGCCCTCGGGCCAGCCGGGGACCTGCGGGGTGGAGCATCCGCGCGACCAGCCCTGCCCCCAGGGGACGCCGGAGAAGTCGGACACGAACTTCATCAAGCGGGTGGTGGGCATTCCGGGCGACCGCCTGAAGGTGCTTGAGGGCTCGGTCTACATCAACGGCAAGCGCCAGGACGAGTCGTTCGCGCGGCTCGACCCCCAGTGCCCGACCTGCAACCTCCCGCGCGAGATCACGATCCCGAAGGACCAGTACTACATGATGGGCGACAACCGCGGCGAGTCGGCCGACAGCCGGGTGTGGGGCCCCGTCCCGCAGGACTGGATCATCGGGAAGGCGTTCGCGACCTATTGGCCACCGGGGCGAATCGGCTTACTCTAGGAGGCGTGTCCCCGCCTGGGCTTTTCCGCCGTGGCCGACCATATGATCGGCGCCGACCGTGGGGAATCGAGGCGTGAAGGGAAGGCCACGCACCGGACGGCGGCTGTTCGCGTTCGACCGTGACCTTGGTTGCCGCTATGTGGCGGGAGCCGACGAGGCCGGCCGCGGCTCGCTGGCCGGGCCATTGGTCGCGGCGGCCGTCCTGTTCGACCTCGAGCGGCTGACCCTCTCCGACCGCCGGGCCCTCACCCGGCTCAACGACTCGAAGCAGCACACCGCCGAGATGCGCGAGGAGCTGTATCCGCGCGTGATGCGGGCGGCGTCGCGGTCGGTGATCGTGTCGCGCTGCGTGCGCGGGATCGACTCCCGCGGCCTGCACAAGACGAACCTCGAGGCGCTCCGGACGGCGCTCCTGGGCGTCGCCCTGCCGGGCACGGTCTGCCTGGTGGACGGCTTCAACGTGCCGGAGTTCGGCTTCGAGCAGCGCGCGGTGATCGACGGCGACTGCCGCAGCGCGGCGATAGCGGCCGCCTCGGTTCTGGCCAAGGTGAGCCGCGACCGCTACATGCGCCGCGCCGCGGAGCGGCATCCCGGCTGGGACTTCGAGACGAACGTGGGCTACTCGACCCCGGAGCACCGGGCCGCGATAGCGAAGAACGGCGTCTCACCGCTGCACCGGATGTCGTTCCAGTCGATCGCCTACACGCAGCTGGCGCTCGAGGGCTGACGGCCGTTCAGGCGAGA
>DASQTS010000001.1:0-6249 GCA_035641775.1 Thermoleophilaceae bacterium | reverse complement strand
CCAGCACCTCGACCTCGTCAACCGCTCGCACGGTCGCCATCCTGCGCGTCTCGGCGAGGATGCCGACCTCGCCGAAGAACTGCCCCCGCCCCAGCGCGGCGAGCCTACGCTCGTCGCCATCGGGGGTGCGGCGCGTGATCGCGACCTGGCCCTTCGCGATGACGTAGAAGCGGTCCGCCGGATCGCCCTCGGCAATGATCGTCTCGCCTGCCGCGAACGACATCCGCTCCGCCTCGTCGGAAAGCGACCTGAGTTGTGGGCCGATGAGCTCGGGGAACACCTTCGCAAGCCAGTCGTCCCCGCCCGAGAGCGTCGCGTCGCCCGGCGCCCAGTTGGCCGGGCAGAGCGCTCCGGTGCGGAAGGCGCGCAGGACGCGCAGCACGTCGTCCACGCTGCGGCCGACGTCGTGCGCGCTGACGCTCATGTGCAGCAGCACGCCCTCGGGATCGATGATGAAGGTGCCCCGTTGGGCGCTCCCGTCCTCGAGCAGCACGCCGAAGGAACGGCTCAGCTCGCGCAGCGTATCGGCGATCACCGGGTAGCGGACCTCCCCGAGGCGCGGATCGATCTCGAACCAGGCCTTGTGGCTGAAGCAGCTGTTCGTGCTGGCCGCCAGCACCATCGCGTCCTCCTCGACGAACTCCTCGTGGCGCTGCGCGAAGGCCGCGAGCTCAGTCGGGCAGACGAGGGTGAAGTCCCCCGGATAGAAGATCAAGACGACCCACTTGCCGCGATGGCTCGACAGGTCGAACACGATCGGGGTGGCCTCGCCGCGGACGTACGCCTGCAGGCTGAGATCGGGGACGGGCTCGCCAACCGTAACCGTCACTGTCACCCCTCCCTCCGGTCTCGGTCAGTAGATGTGCAGCCTGTCAAGGAGCCCGGTCGGGTCGTCGAGGTACTGGAACAGCTCCTTGTTGTTCTTGATCAGCTTGCTCTGCATGTAGACGCGCATCCACTGCTTGTACATGTAGCTCTCGTAGCGCTCGAGCGCGTCGCCGGTCGCGAGCCGTCGCTGCGTGATCAAGCCCGCCAGGAACATCGCGCATTCGAAGCCGAGCGAGATCGACTGGAAGTAGGGGGACCCGATGGCCGAGTCGCCGAGGAGGAACACCGGCGTGCCCTCGAACGAGTCGTCGTTCGGCCCGGCCATGCTTCGGGCCTGACTGGTCGCGTTGCGAGCCCGGTACAGGTTCAGGGGGATCCGGATGATCTCGAGGTCGCTGACGATCTCGCCCTGGGTCTCCTGCTTGATCTTGTCGATGAAGCGGTCCATCGACTGGGCGACGGCCGGGAAGTTCTCGCGGACCCAGTCGCCGTCGAACCTCTTCGGCATCGACTCGTACTCCTCGGGAGTGATGGTCACGATGCCGGTCACGTGCGTGACGCTGCCGTCGTAGCACACGCGGTGGACCATCGGAATGAACTTGTAGTTCGCGTTCTCGACGTTCTTGTAGTACTTGCAGTGCTCGTTGCAGGCGTAGGTCTGGCTGTACAGGAATGTGATGACGAGCGCATGCTCGACTACGAGGGTCTGCGTGTTGGCGCCGCCGTCGACGGCATCGGAGCCGGGGTCGAGGCGATCGCGAAACAGCGACCGCGTGCCGGTGCAGTCGATGACCACATCGCCCGGCTCGAGCATCGCGATCGCATCCTCGGCACTGACGTCTGCCTCGATCCGCGCGACCGAGTCCGAGCTGCGTGAATCGATCAGGTCGCTCAGCGAACGCTCGATCTCGTTGAGCGGGCAGAAGCCCTGCGTCCAGGTGCGCAGCAGCTCCATCACGTCGGACGGCATCGACTGCCGGTAGGCGAGGGCCTCCGCGAGCTCGCCGGCGTCGAAGACGGCCTCGACGTTGTCCCCGTCGTGGTGGTCGGCTCGATAGGCCTCGAGCGAGTCCGCGACGAGGTAAGGGGCGAGCTGAACCATGCGCGTTCGCGTGTACTCGCCACGCTTCTCGTAGAGACGTACGGACAGCCCGTCGAGCGGCTGAAGCAGTGCCGACGCCAACAGGCCGACGGGTCCCGCGCCGAGGACATGGACCCGGCCTGAGGAATTCCCCTGCGCGTTCTCGCTCGGGCCAGCGTCGATCACGGTAAGGGCAAAGACTAGTCCTCGCGGTCCTCCTCGGCGTCGTCCTCGTCCTCGGGCATCCTCGCCCGGGCGCCGGCGATCCAGCCGACCTCGACGTCGCGGTAGGTGACGCCCGGCTCGACCTCGTCGGGCAGGTTCCTGCGCTCGGTATGAGAGTCGGTCTTGAGCTCCACGTCCTCGATCCGCTCATCGGTGCGGATGCGGGGGTGCCCCTCGAACTCGACGGCGGCCTCAGGCTGGCGCCGGAAGCGCAAGCGGCGAGCACGGAACGCGGCTCCGACCTCGATGTCGGGCTCGCGGCGCGGCTGCTCCCTGCGGCTCATTGCTCCGGAGCCACCCGCTTGATGTCGTGGACGGTGATCCGGCCGTCGGCGCCGATGCCCTCGACGTCGCTCAGGTCGACTGAGTTGGGCGGACGTCCGCTCCGGTATCCACCTACGAGTCCGTTTCTCTGACTGGACATGGGCCAGGCCCGATCTAGGTCGTCGCGGAGAACACGAGCCACCCCGCGCGCGAAGTTGAGCTCCTCCCTGCCGCGCGTGGCCTCTTCGCGATCGTAGCGCTGCTGCTCAAGGACTCGCTCGTGGTCTTGGCGGCTCCGCTCGACGCGGTAGGTCGCGAATCCACCGACCGCCGCACCGAGCAGGGCTGCCCCTGCTGAAATGGCCGTAACTCCGACCTCGGAAGCGGCCAGCGGAGCGACAACAGCGCCCTCCATCACCGGTCGCAGTATCCCGCGCCCGGGGGGGTGCCGTGAACGCCTCCGTCGCCGGCGAGTGCATTATCAGCCGTCCCGGCACCTTGCCACGGCAAGCGATGGCTACGAGCTAGGAACAGCGAGCGCGATTCTCGCGGCCGATGACTACCGCAATGCGCGAGATACGGCAGCTGCTGCCGACCGGGTTCACTCGATTGCAGAAGTGCAAATGTCGCGGTGCATGCTCATCAACCCTTGGGCCGCCCGATCGCGCAGACCGCGGGGACCGGGCGCAGGTCCTCGACCAGCACCCTGTCCACGGAGAATCCGCCCTCGCGGAGCCGGTCGGCCAGCTCGTTCCCAAGGTCCCGGGCTCCCTCCGGCGCGAAGTGGCGCGCGTCCCAGAAGATGTAGACGGCCCCACCGCGGGTCAGGTGCTCGCGGACGGCACCGAGCGCCCTCTCCGGCTGCTGCCAGAAGGGAGCGACGTTAAAGGCAAAGACCTTGGCGAAGCGCCGATCGCCGAGGTCGGCGTCCTCCAGCGCGATGGCCTCGAAGAGAGCCCTGCCCGCGTCGACGTGCTCGCGGTTCCTCCGCGTCGCCATCTCGATCATCTTGGGCGAGCGGTCGATCGCGGTGATCGTTCCCGTTGTCAGCCTCTCGCAGACCAGGGAAACCGCGACGCCCTGGCCGCAGCCGACCTCGAGCAGGCGGTCGGCCGAGCGGACCTCCAGAGTGTTGACTGCCCAAACGAACCGCTCCGATGCCTTGCCTGCCACGGCCCCAGAAATAGCATCACACGCCCGTGAAGCCCACGCTGATCTGCTCGAGAAGCGGTCAGTGACCTGTTGTTGTTCCTTCGCGCGAAAAGGGACAAGGCGGACTCGGCTCGTGCTGTGCGTGACGTCGGCCGGGATGCGCAGGAACGAGCCGGCCGGCGCGTTGAGCCACGTATCCCCGGCGAGCAGGCTCATGGTCCCTTCGATACCCGGCGGAGAGCGCCCGCGCGCTTGTCCTCAAGGCTGACGCCGTCCGATGCGCGCTCGGCGTCTCGGACGCGCTTGTAGGTGAGGATGGCGACCCCGTCACCAAGGGTCTCCGTGCCGACGAGGCGCATGGGTCTCTCGTCGCTGGTCTCGCCGAAGAGGCGCTCGCCCGCCCCGAGCACGACCGGGAAGATCTTCAGCCGCAGCTCGTCGACGAGGTCGTGCTCGATCAGCGTGCGCACAAGCTGGAAGCTGGCGGGGACATTGATTTCCCCGTTTAGCTCGTGCTTGAGCCGCGACGCCTCGCTCACGGCGTCGCCCTTCAGTACCGTCGAGTTGTTCCAGTCGGGATCCTCGAGGGTCGAGGAGATGACGTACTTGGGCAGGCTGTTCAACCTGTCCGCCAACTCGCCACTCCGGGATGGCCACCGCGCGCCGAACCACTCGTAGCTCCGCCGACCCAGCAGCAGGGCCTCGGTGCCGAGCGCCTCGTCGAGCGTGACCTTGGCTAGCTCTGGGAGGGCCGCAATCCGGCCGACCCAGCCTCCGCGCGTGAAGCCCTCGTCACCGGCCGGGTCTTGGATGACTCCATCGAGCGAAACGTTCTCGCTGATGACGATCTTTCCCATTTCGGTTCTCCTTGCCTCTCGTGAGCGAATCCAGGCGGAATTGCTGCTCTGTCAGTGGAGATACGCCGGGCGGCCCGAATCCAACGCTCGGCTACGAATCGAGGTGGTCCGGGAGCCCGAACCGCGCGAGGAGCTCCGGACCGATGAACGTGGTCATCTCGTCGATTCCCTGTGCGCCCAGCGTGAACACGGTCATGCTGCGCGGCTCGAAGATCTCCCGCTCGTCGTCCCAGTGGTAGTTGCCGAACGCCAGCTGTCCGTTCGCCCGCGTCGGGACGACGCGCCAGCGCATGTCGGGGGCCAGCACGTGGTCGGCCAGGAAGGCGCCGACCGCCTCGCGCCCACGGAACCAGGTGGGCCGCGGCGGCATCGTGAACGCGCCGTCGGTGGCGAGCATCTCGACGACGGCGTCGACGTCGGCGCGCTCGAAGGCGTCGACGTAGCGGTCGACGAGCTCGCGCAGGTCCCGGTCGCCCAGCGACCGCAACATCGCCTGCTGGCTGCGTTCGGGCAGGCGCTCGTCGACCGCCCTGTGGGCGCGCTGCAGCGCGCTGTCGACTGCAGGCGGGCTCGTCTCGAGCACCTCGGCCGCCTCACGCGCGGAGAAACCGAGCACGTCGCGCAGGATGAGCACCGCGCGCTGGCGCGCCGGCAGGTGCTAGCAGGATCAGCTCGGCGCCGGCCCCGCCGGCGAACGGCAGCAGGGCCTCCTCCACCGGCACGCCGCCGGCATGGGCAATCACGGCGCACCGCCCGACGTGCCGGCCTCGAGCTCGTCGCGCAAACGCAGCGCGGCTTGAGACCGCTCCTCCCACGTGCTGGCCTCCGAGCCGTGTTCGTCGTGCAGCCTCCACCACCCGTACGGCGGGGTCTGCGGATAGCCCTCGGGCGAGTCCTCCCACTCGTCCTGGCGGCCAAGCGCGGTGATGTCCAGGTAGTTCCAGGTGCTCCCCATTTGCTCATCGCCGCGGCTTCCTTCAGCGGGGAAGAGATCACGGCCACGCTCCAGCCGGTCGGCTCACCTGGCCGAGCGGCAGTCTCGCCGCTGTGCCCGGCAACCTCGGTGCCCGTTACACGGTCTTTGGCTGGAAGAGTTCGACTGGATTCCCCGCTGGATCTTCGAGGAGGATTTGGCGGCCGCCAGGTCCCTCGACGATCTCACCACGGAACCTCGACCCTTGAGCAGCGAGACGCTCAACGGTCGCGTCGAGATCGTCAACGGCGATCTGGAACCGATTCCACCCTCCAGGCTTGGGAACCCCACCGGCTTTGCCCGCGCCACCTGCGCCCGGCTCGTGGAGAAGCAGTCGCAAGTCATCCTTGGCCAAACCGGCGAATCCGGGGGCAAGGGGGAGGTCGACATGAAAGCCGAGGCGATCGCAGTAGAAGTCGATCGCCTCGTCTACGTCTGCGACGAAGTACCGCACAGTCGTCTGCGTCATCTGAGATTTCCCCGTTTCGTTTGGACGAACAGCCGCAGTCTCGCCGACCCCCGAGCCGAGTGCTGCAATGCGCGAAAAGGGACCACTTGCTCGCTGAGCGGTGAGTCTGGCCCGGCTGCCTTGTCCTAGGGGGTGGAACCGACAACAAGCTAGCTCCGAGGAGGAGCATCAATGAGTCTGAGCAGCTATCGGCTGAACCCCTCGATCGCGGTGTCTGACATGGCACGGGCGCAGCAGTTCTACGAAGGTCAGCTGGGCCTATCAACCGTGCAGGCTGGGGCCGACGGTAGCCGGGTCTATGCGTCTGGGGGCGAAACGTCACTGCATGTCTACCCGTCTCCTGCCCACGCCGGCGGCTCGACCGCGACGCTTGCCACTTGGTATGTCGACGACGTCGAGC